>JANXTD010000165.1 GCA_025352585.1 Fimbriiglobus sp. | reverse complement strand
CAGAGCAGCGGAGAAGACCCAAACCTGAAGTTGGTCTTCTCCGCTACTCTGCTCCTCCGCGGTTGATCCTGCTTCCAGGGGCTACTTACCGACGAACTTGCCCACGGTGTCGAGGAACTCCGCGTTCGACTCGGTGTCCTTCAGCTTGCGAATCAACTGCTCCATCGAGTCGGTGTCCTTGCCCTTCATCGACAGCAGGCTCCGCCGTAACAGGGTCACGCGCTCCAGCATCTCCGCGCCCAGGATGCGCTCCTCCTTGCGGGTGCCCGACTGCGCCAGGTCGATCGCCGGGTAGACGCGCTTGTCGGCGAGCTTGCGGTCGAGCACCAGTTCCATGTTGCCGGTGCCCTTGAACTCCTGGAAGATCACGTCGTCCATGCGCGAGTTGGTCTCGATCAAGGCCGTGCCCAGGATGGTTAAGGTACCGCCCTCGTCGAAGGCGCGGGCCGCGCCGAAGAGCCGCTTGGGGATGTCGAGGGCCCGGCTGTCGAGGCCGCCGGACCCCGTCTTGCCGCTCGAACTGCCCTTGTTGTAGGCCCGCGCCAGCCGGGTCAGCGAGTCGAGCAGAATGAGCACGTCCTTGCCCTGCTCCGCCATGCGCTTGGCGCGGTCGAGCACGACTTCGGAGGTGCGCATGTGGACGACCGCCTCCTGGTCGTTCGAGCTGGCGATGACCTCGCACTTGCCGCCGCGGGCCGTCGCCTCGGGCTTGATCACCATGCGCTTGAACTCGGTGACCTCCTCCGGCCGCTCATCGACGAGCAACACCACGAGGTGGACGTCGGGGTGGTTCAGCATCATCGCCTGGGCGATGTGCGACAGCAGCACCGTCTTGCCGGTCCGCGGCGGGGCGACGATGAGGCCGCGCTGGCCCTTGCCGATCGGCGTGACCAGGTCGATGACCCGCGTCGTCAGCGGCGTCTCGCCGGTCTCCAGAGTCAGTCGCTGCGTCGGGTCCACGGCGGTGAGTTCTTCCCAGGCGCGCGGCTTGAAGTCGCGGGCGTCGATCCCCTCGATCAACTCGACGGTGGCGAGTCGGGGGCCGGGTGCGCCCTTGCGGGCCATCTCGACGGTGCCGGCGACGTGCAGGCCTTGCTTGAGCCGGTGCTTCTGGATGAGCGGCTGGCCGACGTAGGGGTCGCCGGGCTTGGGGGCGTAGCTCTTGGCGGGGTCGCGGAGGAACCCGAAACCTTTGGGGTGCAGTTCCAACACGCCCTGCGCCAGGGCCGGTTGCGTCGCGGTCATGCGGTGTTCGACTTTCCGAAGTTCGACAACGGGCGGCCCGTCCGGGTTGGCCCTGCCGCGCCCACGCGAGGCGTGGGGGGAGAGTCGGGCCAGCGGAGGTGCCGGCCACGACGTGTGGCCGGCCGAAAGCAAGAGGAGTCGTCAGCGGTCAGGCCGATTGTAGCCGACGGGCGTCGGAAAACCAAGAGTGCAGAAGGCAGAGTGCAAAGTGCAGAGTGAAAACCCGACGGAAAGCTTCTCGGCAGATTCTTCTCGGCGGGTTTCGATTCTGCACTCTGCACTCTGCACTCTGCACTCTCGGCCTACTTGATGAACAGCATCTCGCGATACGTCGGGATCGGCCACAGGTCGTCGGCGATCACCGTCTCCAGTTGGTCGCCGAGCGTCCGCAGTTCGACCATCTTCGGCAGCACGCCGTCGCGCATCGACTTGGCGTGCGCGAAGGCGTCGCCGTCGGCGTGGTGGTTGACCGCCTTCTCCAGCGCCGCCGTCGCCGCCTGGAAGCCGCTGATGACGCCGGTGAGGTCCTTCAGGGCATCGAGTTGCGCGCCGTTCTCGACGCCGGCCGCCTTGGTCGTCGTCACCGCCGTGGCGACTTCCGTCTGGTAGCGCAACGCCGCCGGCAGGATCATCGTCTTCGCCATCATGACCATCATGTTGGCCTCGATCGTGATCGTCTTGACGTAGCTCTCCGAGAAGATCACGTAGCGGCTTTGCAGTTCCTTCTCGGTGAACACCTTGTACTTCGTGAACAGCTCGATCGAGTCCTTGCGGATGATCATCGGGATGGCGTCAACGGTGTTCTTGAGGTTCGGCAGGCCGCGGCGCTGGGCCTCCTGCTGCCACTCCTCGGTGTAGCCGTCGCCGTTGTAGATGACCTTCTTCGACTCCTTGAGGATGCCGGGGAGCAGGTCTTGAACCGCCTTGTGCAGGTCCTTGCCGCCCGCCACGGCCTTCTCGAGATTCGTCGCCATGAAGTCCAGCGACTCGGCGACGATCGTGTTCAGCACGACGTTCGGCCCCGAGATCGAGAACGACGAGCCGACGGCCCGGAACTCGAACTTGTTGCCGGTGAACGCGAACGGCGAGGTGCGGTTGCGGTCGCCGGCGTCGCGCGGCAACTTCGGCAGCACCGTGACGCCGATCTCCATCTGCCCGCCCTGCTTGGTGCTCTTGAGCGCACCGGCTTCCAGTTGGTCCATCACGTCCTGGAGTTGGTCGCCCAGGAAGATCGACATGATCGCCGGCGGGGCCTCGTTGGCACCCAACCGGTGGTCGTTGCCGGCGCTGGCGACCGTGACCCGCAGCAACTCGGGGTACTTCGCCACGGCGCGGATCACGCCGACGAAGAAGAGCAGGAACTGGGCGTTGTCGTGTGGCGTGTCGCCGGGGTTGAGCAGGTTCTCGCCGGTGTCGGTGGACATCGACCAGTTGTTGTGCTTGCCCGAGCCGTTGATCCCCGCGAACGGCTTCTCGTGCAAGAGACACACCAGGCCGTAAGCCTCGGCGGTGCGGCGCATCACGTCCATCGCGAGTTGGTTATGGTCGGTGGCGAGGTTGCTGTCCTCGAAGATCGGGGCGAGTTCGTACTGACTCGGGGCGACCTCGTTGTGCCGCGTCTTGACCGGCACGCCGAGCTTGAACAGTTCCGCCTCCGAGGCCGCCATGCAGGCCAGGACGCGCTCCGGGATGGTGCCGAAGTACTGGTCTTCGAGTTCCTGGCCCTTCGGCGGCTTGGCACCGAACAGCGTGCGGCCGGTGTTCAGCAGGTCGGGCCGGCCGAACAGGAAGTTCTTGTCGATCAGGAAGTACTCTTGCTCCGGCCCGACGGTCGTGAAGACCTTGACCACGTCGTGGTGGCCGAACAGCTTGAGGATGCGCATCGCCTGCGTCGAGAGGGCTTCCATCGACTTCAGCAGCGGCGTCTTCTTGTCGAGGGCTTCGCCAGTCCAGCTCACGAAGATCGTGGGGATCACGAGCGTCGAGCCGTTGGCCCCCTCGCGGATGTACGCCGGGCTGGTCGGGTCCCAGCCGGTGTAGCCGCGGGCCTCGAAGGTCGAGCGGCTGCCGCCCGACGGGAACGAGCTGGCGTCCGGCTCGCCCTTGACGAGTTCCTTGCCGCTGAACTCGGCGAGCGCCCGGCCGTTGGCGGTCGGGTTCAGGAAGCTGTCGTGCTTCTCGGCGGTCAGCCCGGTGAGCGGCTGGAAGAGGTGCGTGTAGTGCGTGCAGCCGTGCTCGATGGCCCAGTCCTTCATCGCACTGGCGACGGCGTCGGCGACGTTGGGGTCGAGGCTCGTCCCGAGCTTGACAGTCTTCTGGAGCGACTTGAACACGGGCTTGGGCAGGCGTTGCTTCTGCTCCTCCTCGCCGAAGACGTTGATGCCGAAGAGATCCTTGATGTGCGTCGTGCGGAAGTCGAGGCGGCTCAGATTGTGCGTGGTAGTCGCGATCGTCTTGATCGCTTCCTGGCGGACGTTGCTGCCCATGGGAGGAGCTTTCTCCGAGACTTGAGGGGGGGGGACTGCGAGGGTTTGGAGAGGTAGGGCGAATCTTAAGCGTCCCGTCAGAGTCGGCAAGAAGAATCCCGAAAGGCGAGCCGGAAGCGTGAGCGGGCGGAGTCCTTCGCCACGTCAGTGACGCGTGAAGGACTCCGGGCGCT
>JANXTD010000074.1 GCA_025352585.1 Fimbriiglobus sp. | reverse complement strand
GTCCCGGTGGACGACGGCCGGGGGTGGTGACGGCTTTGCCTCCCCCGCCAGCGTTGTCCACCGGGACTTGCTCCCGTCGCTCGCGCGTCCGGCTAACAAGAGTCGCCCTACCGCGTGCGACTATACGAGGTCGGCACGCCGGTCACGCCGCTCGTGCCCTGGGCCGTGGTCGGGGTGACGGTGTTCGAGCCGAGGCGGAAGTTCATCTTCTCGCCGGTGACCGTCGTCTCGACCTTGCCCCAGTTGTACGTGAACGTCACCTTGCCGGTCACGACCACTTGGCCGGTGCCGGGCAGGACGGCGAGTTGGTCGCAGGTGCCTTCGCCGCCGGGGGTGACGAAGGTGACCTTGCCGGTGGCGCTCATCGTCGAGACGGTGACGCCGCCCTCGCCGGGGGACTTGACCTCGACGCGGTCGCAGACGACTTTGAGGTAGATCTCGTCGCCGTCGCGGACCTCGAAGCGCGGCCGCTCGTCGCCCATCGACAGGATGACCTTCAACTTCCGCTCCGCGACCTTGGCCGCGTCCACCGCCGGCGTCGGCGTCGGCGTCGGCGCGGGGGCCGGCGGCGACTCGGCGACGGTGTACGCCACGGGCCTCGGCACTTGCGGCGACTCCGCGGCCGGGAACGGGTGCAGTTCGAGCGGCTTCATCGGTTCCGGGGTCGGCAACGCGGTGGGCCTTAACCGGGGCAACTCGGGCGGCGTCGGGGTCGGCAGCGCCGGGGCGACCGGGTCGATGCGCGGCAACGCCGGGACCGGCGCGGGCAGCGGGATCGGGGTCGGCTCCGGGGCGGCGGGCAGCGGCACGGCTGGCGGCGTCGGGGCGGGGACTTCGATCGGCCGCGGGGCGGGCGGCGTCGGCAGCGTCGGCAGGTCGGCGAGCTTCGGGCCGACGGCCGGCGGCTCACTCACGCGGGCGACGGTGTGAGCGGGGGCACCGTTGCACGACACCATGCCGTCGGAGGCGGGGACGCCGGCCACGGCCGCGAGGCCGCCCAGCGACAGGCCCAGGGCACCGATCATCATCTTCCAGCGGGTACGGTTCACGGGGGTGAGCCTCGTCGGTCGGGGGGGCCGGGGGGACATCCCCCGGCGGTCGCGCGGGACAGTACCACCCCCGCCGCGGCCTGTCAGCGCCGACTTCCCGGCCTCTCCATAGAGTGACCGGCGTGACGCTTCCCCCTCTCCCACCGTGGCCCGGAGCGACGCCATGCCCCCCCTCGACTTCGCCCCCTTGGCCGCGCGGGCGCTCGAACTCGTCCCCGACGGGGCGAAACTCGGCCTCGGCACCGGCCACGCCGCGGCGGCCTTCGTCGAGGCGCTGGGCGTGAAGGTCCGCGCCGGCTTCCGCGTCGTCGGCGTGCCGACTTCGGAGGCGACGGCCCAACTCGCCGCGCGGCTCGGCATCCCGCTGACCACGCTCGACGAGACGCCCGAACTCGACCTCGCCGTCGATGGCGCGGACGAGGTGGACCCGAACGGCGACCTCATCAAGGGCTTCGGCGGGGCGCTGATCCGCGAGCGCATCGTCGCCGCCTCGGCCCGCCGCTTCGTCGTGCTCGTCGGCCAGGAGAAGCTGGTGCCGGCGCTGGGGGCGCGCGGCAAGCTGCCCGTCGAGATCGTGCCGTTCGCCCGCGGCCCCGCGGCCCGGCAACTCGCCGCGCTCGGCCTGCGCCCCGAACTGCGGCGGCGCGACGGCCAGCCGCTCGTCACCGACAACGGCGACTACATCCTCGACTGTGCCGTCGGCCCGCTGTCGGACCCGGCCGCGCTCGAAGCCCGTATCCGCGCCCTGCCCGGTGTCGTGGGCACCGGGCTGTTCCTGGGCATGGACCCGACGGTCCTGGTCCTCGGCCCCGACGGCACCGTCACCGAACACCCCCGCCCGGAGCGCTGACCATGCCCGACCCCCTGCCGCTGGTTACCCTCGCCCGCCACGGCGAGACCGCCTGGTCGCTGTCCGGCCAGCACACGAGTGTCACCGACCTGGCCCTCACGCCCAAGGGCGAGCGCGACGCCGGCCGGCTCGGCACGCGATTGCGCGGGGTCACGTTCGCCCGCACCTTCACCAGCCCGCTGCGCCGCGCGACCCAGACGTGCGAACTCGCCGGCTGGGCCGACGCCGTGATCGACGACGACCTGCACGAGTGGCGCTACGGCGACTTCGAGGGGCTGACCTCGAAGCAGATTTGGCAGCAGCGGCCCGGCTGGCAACTGTTCCGCGACGGCGCGCCCGGCGGCGAGTCGGTCGCCGAGGTGTCGGCCCGCGCCGACCGCTTCGTCGTCCGCCTGCGCGACGACCCCCGGCCGACGCTGGTCGTGTCGAGCGGCCACTTCCTGCGCGTCCTGGCGGCGAGGTGGCTGCGCGCCGACCCAGCGACCGGCCGCTACCTGTACCTCTCGACGGCCGCCGTCTGCACGCTGGGCTACGACCACGGCCTCGACGAGCCGCGCATCCGCTTGTGGAACGACACCGGCCACGTCGGCGATTGAGATGTCGGTCATCAAATTCTTGTGCCGGACGTTCCGTGCGACTATCTTGAGGCCACGACCGCACGACGGGGAGGTTCGACGATGCCTGACGAAACCGACAGCCACGACCACGCCGACTACGCCGCCGCCTTCCCCGAGGCCGTCGCGCCGACCGCCCCGGTCGCCCCGCCCGGCTACGAGCTGCTCGAAGTCGTCGGCCGCGGCGGCATGGGCATCGTCTACCGGGCGCGGGACTTGGCCCTCGACCGCGAGGTCGCCGTCAAGCTGCTGCTCGACCGCTACCCCCCCGGCTCGCCGGTCGCGTCGCGCTTCCTCGACGAGGCCCGCATCACCGCGCAACTCCAGCACCCCGGCATCCCGGCCGTCTACCAAGTCGGCACGCTGCCCGGCGGCCGGCCGTTCCTGGCGATGAAGCTCATCAAGGGCCAGACGCTCGACGCGCTGCTGAAGTCGAAGTCGCCGATGGACGCGCTGGCGGTGTTCGGGGCGGTCAGTCAAGCCGTCGGCTACGCGCACGCTCACGGGGTGATCCACCGCGACCTGAAGCCGGCGAACGTGATGGTCGGGGCGTTCGGCGAGGTGCAGGTGATGGACTGGGGCCTCGCGAAAGTCCTGGCGCGCCGGGAGCCGGTGCGGCCGGACGGCGACCCCGAGGCGACGCTGGGGACCGGCACCGAGATCCGCACGCCGCGCGACAGCGACACCCCCTTCACGCAGCACGGCAGCGCCCTGGGCACCCCGGCGTACATGCCGCCGGAGCAGGCGGCCGGCGAACTCGGCAAGGTCGATGCCCGCTCCGACGTGTTCGGCCTGGGCGGCTTGCTGTGCGTGTTGCTGACGGGCCAGCCGCCGTTCGTGGGCCGCGACGCCGACAGCGTGCGGCTGGCCGCGCTGCGCGGCAAGACCGAG
>JANXTD010000038.1 GCA_025352585.1 Fimbriiglobus sp. | reverse complement strand
ACCGACGGCGAGCCGATCTGGCTCGACGAGCGCCTGAGCGCCGACGACGCCACCGACTACGGCTTCACCGCCGCCGACGCCACGGAGTTCGCCAGCACCCTCGCCACGACCCTGGGCATCGACCCGCGTTACGCCATCGTCGCCCACGAGGACGCCTGGTACTACCTGTGGAAGGAGCGCCGGCTGCCGGTCAACGTCGATCCGCTCAAGAACAAGCTGGACGACCCCGAGGAGCGGGTCCGCGTCGCCAAGGTCTTCGAGCAGGGGCTGGGTAGCCCCGTCGGCGCGGTGCTGCCGTTGCGCAAGACGACCGGGCCGAAGGCGCACTGGGAGTCGGGGCCGTGGGTGCTGCGGCAGGGCAACCTGTTCCTCACGCCCGGCGACAGCCCGATGGGCCTGCGGCTGCCGCTCGACCTGCTGCCGTGGGAAGACCCGAAGGCCCGCCACTCGACCATCGAACGGGACCCGTTCGCCCCGCGCGGGCCGCTGCCGCCGCGCTTCGTCTCGCCGACGTTTCAGGGCATCACGGCCAACGGCGTCGCGACGCCGTTCGCCCCGACTTCGGTCGTCCGCACGGCACTCTGTGTCGAGGCCCGCGGCGGCAAAGTCTACGTGTTCCTGCCGCCCGTCGAGACGCTCGAAGACTACCTGGACCTCGTCACAGCGATCGAGGCGACCGCGGCGAAGCTCGACCGGCCGGTCGCCGTCGAGGGCTACAAGCCGCCGAACGACCCGCGGTTGAAGAGCTTTTCGATCACGCCCGACCCCGGCGTCATCGAGGCGAACATGCACCCGGCGGCGTCGTGGGGCGAGTTGGTCGAGATCACCACGACGCTGTACGAGGAGGCCCGGCTGACGCGGCTGTGTACCGAGAAGTTCATGCTCGACGGCCGGCACACGGCCACCGGTGGCGGCAACCACGTCGTCCTCGGCGGCCCGACCCCCGCCGACAGCCCGCTGCTGCGCCGGCCCGACCTGCTGCGGAGCCTCGTCGGCTTCTGGAACAACCACCCGTCGCTGTCGTACCTGTTCAGCGGGCTGTTCATCGGGCCGACGAGCCAGCACCCGCGGGTGGACGAGGCCCGGCACGACGCCCTGAAGGAACTCGAGATCGCCTTCACGCAGGTCGGCACCGACAAGAACCCGCCGTCGTGGCTGGTCGATCGGCTGTTCCGCAACCTGCTGACCGACCTGACCGGCAACACCCACCGGGCCGAGTTCTGCATCGACAAGCTGTACAACCCCGACTCGGCCGACGGACGCCGCGGGCTGCTCGAACTGCGGTCGTTCGAGATGCCGCCGCACGCCCGCATGAGTTGCGCGCAACTGCTCTTGATTCGCGCGCTGGTCGCGTGGTTCTGGCGGAAGCCCTACGAGCAGAAGCTGGTGCGGTGGGGCACGTCGCTGCACGACAAGTTCATGCTGCCGCACTTCGTCGCCGAGGACTTCGCCGACGCTTTGAGTGAGTTGCGGCAGGGCGGCGGCTACGCCATCGACCCGGCGTGGTTCACCCCGCACCTCGAGTTCCGCTTCCCGTTCCTGGGGGCCGTCAACTGCCGCGACGTGACGCTGGAGTTGCGCAACGCGCTGGAGCCGTGGCACGTCCTCGGCGAGGAGTCGGCGGCCGGCGGGGCCAGCCGGTCGGTCGATTCATCCATCGAGCGCGTCGAGGTTCGGGTGCGCGGGCTGACCGACTCGCGGCACGTCGTCACCTGCAACGGCCGGCGCGTGCCGCTGCACCCGACGGGGACCGACGGCGAGTTCGTCGCCGGGGTGCGCTACCGCGCCTGGCAGCCGCCGAGTTGCCTGCACCCAACGATCCCGGTCCACGCGCCTTTGGTGTTCGACCTGCTCGACACCTGGAATGCCCGGAGTGTCGGGGGCTGCACGTACCACGTCGCGCACCCCGGCGGCCTGTCGCCGACCGACTTCCCGGTGAACGCCGCGGCGGCCGAGAGCCGGCGGCTGGTGCGGTTCCAGGCGTTCGGCCACACCCCCGGCCCGGTCACCGTACCGCCGGTGGAGGCGAACCCCGAAGGCCCGCTGACACTCGACCTTCGCCGCCCGGAGCCGACGCGTGCCCGCACGACCGAAGTGGCCGCGACGCCGACGCCGGCCGGCCGGGTGACGGCCGACTTGCTAGAATGACGCCGTTGACCGACGCCGGGGACTCGCGGTCAGGGAGCCAGACCGCGGGCACGTCTCTCCTGCCCGCCCCACTTCAGGACACCCGACCCCGGATGCCCGACGGCCCCCTCGACCCCCTGAGTCCCGCCCCCGTCGCGCCGCCCGGATACGGCGAGTCGGCCGGTCGCGACGGCACGCCCCGGCCGCACTGGGAGCCGCTGTTCGACTCGCTGCGTGAACTCGGCCCGCCGGAACTGGTCCGCCGCTGGCGTGAGGCGAAGCAGCTCATCCGCGAGAACGGCGTCACCTACAACGTCTACGGCGACCCGCACGGGACCGCGCGGCCGTGGCAACTCGACCCGATCCCGTTGCTGATCCCCAAGTCCGAGGCGGCGACCCTCGAATCCGGCCTGGTGCAGCGGGCGCACCTGCTGGAACTGATCCTCGCCGACCTGTACGGCCCACAGCGGCTGCTCAAAGACGGGCTGATCCCGGCGGAGTTAGTCTACGCCAACCCCGGCTTCCTGCGGCCGCTGCACGGCGTCCGGGTGCCGGGGAGTCAGTACCTGCACCTGTACGCGGCCAACCTCGGGCGCGGCTCCGACGGCCGCTGGCTGGTGCTGGGCGACCGCACGCAAGCGCCGTCGGGGGCCGGCTACGCGCTGGAGAACCGCATCGTCATGACGCGCACTCTCCCGGAGGCGTTCCGCGACTGCCGGGTCCAGCGGCTCGCCCCGTTCTTCCAGGCGCTACGCGACACGCTGCGGTCGCTGGCCCCGCGCAACCGGGAGAACCCGCGGGTCGTGCTGCTGACCCCCGGCCCCTACAACGAGACCTACTTCGAGCACGCCTACCTCGCCCGCTACCTCGGCTACACGCTCGTCGAGGGCGGCGACCTCACGGTGCGCGACAACCGCGTTTACCTCAAGGTGCTGGGCGGGCTTCAGCCGGTGGAGGTGATTTTCCGCCGGCTCGACGACGACTTCTGCGACCCGCTCGAGTTGCGGCCCGACTCGTTCCTCGGCGTGCCGGGGCTGGTTCACGCCGCCCGCAGCGGCAACGTCGCCGTGGCCAACGCCCTGGGTACTGGTGTGCTCGAGACCCCGGCGCTGGCGGCGTTCCTGCCGAAGCTCTGCCGGCAACTGCTCGGCGAGGAGTTGAAGCTGGGGTCGGCCCCGAGCCTGTGGTGCGGCGACCCGGCGTCGCTGCGGCAAGCCCTCGACCGGCTGCCCGACCTCGTGGTCAAGCCGACGTTCCCGGCGTCGCGCATCGAGCCGGCGTTCCCGTCGGAGCTGACCGCCGCGCAACGGGTCTCGCTGGCCGAGCGCATCCGCCACCGGCCGCGCGACTACGTCGCGCAGGAGCGGCTCGACCTGTCGAGCAGCCCGGTGCTGGAGGGGGACAAGCTGGTGTCGCGCAAGCTCGTCGTGCGGGCCTACCTGGCCGCGCAAGTCGGCGGCGGCTTCGCGGTCATGCCCGGCGGCCTGACCCGCGTCAGCGCCTCGGCCGACACCACCGTCGTGTCGATGCAGCGCGGCGGCGGCAGTAAAGACACGTGGGTGCTGGCCGACGCCGAGGTCAGCGAGTTCAGCCTGTTGCCGGCCCCGAACGAGCGGGTGGCCCTGACGCGGTCGGGCGGGGCGTTGCCGAGCCGCGTGGCCGACAACCTGTTCTGGCTGGGCCGCTACGCCGAGCGCGCCGAGGGGCTGACGAGACTTTTGCGCGGCATCGTCGTGCGGCTCACCGAGCGCAGCGGGCTGGCCGACTGCCCGGA
>JANXTD010000020.1 GCA_025352585.1 Fimbriiglobus sp. | reverse complement strand
AGTACCGGGCGGCGATTTCGGCCTGGAACTGCCGGCGTCGAAAGCCGGTCAACTTGCGGGCGGCGGAGAGGATAATCTCTTCGACGGCGGGGGTCAGGTCGTCGTCCATGATCGCGCCCTCGTCCGTGAGGTAACCACAATCGGGAGGCCCGTGGTAGCGGGTGGTACCATACCCAGCGATCGAGCGGTAGATCATTTGCCACTGGCTGCCTAAGACCGGCCTCACAGCGACCGGCTACAGAAGACAATCTTGAGGAGTCCGCGTGTTCTTCACCCCGTGGCTCACCCTCCGCCAGGCGCGCGAGGCGCTCGACGCCGGCCAGCCGGACGAGGCGCAGCGGCTGCTCCTGCCGTTCGCGGCGCAGGGCTACCGCAAGGCCCAGCGGCTCGTCCGCGAGGTCGCCCGCGCCTACCTCGACCGCGCCGAGCGCAACCTGCGCGCCGACCAGGTCGATGCCGCGTGGGCCGAGTTGCTCGCCGCGGAGGCGCTCAACACCGGCGAGCCGCGGGCGCTGCCGCTGCGCGGCACCCTGACCCGGCACGGCCTCAACGGCGTCGCGACGGCGCTCGAAGTCGGCCAGCCGCTGCAAGCCCTGCGGCTCGCCGGGGCGCTGCGCGAGCGGTCGGTGCGCGACCCGCAACTCGACCGCTGCGAAGACGTGGCGCGCGGCTGGGTGCTGGCGGCGGAGCAAGCCGACCGCGGGGAGTTCGCCGCGGCCCGGGCCAACCTCGACGCCGCCGCCTCCGGCCTGCACCCGCCGCGCGACGACGCCGCCGGCCGGCAGCGACTCGACTTCGCGGCGCGCGAGGAGCGCTTCGCCCGGTCGATGCCGCACCTGATGGCGGCCGCGGCGCACGGCGAGTGGCGGCAGGTCGTCGAGGCGGCCGACGCCGTGCTGCTCGCCGCGCCGGGCCACCGCGAGGCGCGCTCGCTGCGGGCCAACGCCTGGCGCGAACTGGAGCCGTCGTCGCGCCAGGCCCGCGCCGAGCCGGCCGCGCTGATGGCCCTCGCCGGCGGGGTCGCCTTCAACAGCCGGCCGTCGGGGCAGGCCGACACGGGGGCGTACGTCGGGCCGCGCGTTTCCACGCCGCGGCCGGGCAGTTCGGGCGAATTCCGCCTGCCGCCGGGGGCACCGCTGCCGACGCGATTTTTGCTGTGGGTGGACGGCGTCGGCGGGTACCTCGTCTGCCTGGGCGACCGCGTCACCCTCGGCCAGGCGACCGCCGACGCCCCGCCGGACGTGCCGCTGTTCGCGCCGATCGCCGGCCTGCACGCCGAGGTCCTGCGCGACGAGCAAGGCGGCTACCTGATCGAGAGCGCCCGCGAGACGACCGTCAACGGCAACCCCGCGACCCGCACCCCGCTGCGTCCCGGCGACCGCGTGACGCTGGGGGCGTCGTGCCAACTGGTGTTCCACCGGCCGGCCGCGGTCAGTAACACCGCGCGACTCGAACTCGCCAGCGGCCACCGGCTGCCGTGGGCGGTCAACGAGGTGCTGCTGATGGACCAGACGCTGATCCTGGGCACCGGCGAGCAGGCCCACGTCCGCCTGCCCGACGACCGCGACGCCGACGAGGCCGCCCCGCCGTACCGCCTGGTGCTGCACCGCACGGCGGACGGGCTGGCGCTGAAGTGCCCCGGCAAGTTCCGCGTCGAGGGCCGGCCGGAGACCGACCGGGCCGCCCTGCCGCTGCCGGCGAGCGTGCAGACCGACCGCGTGACGTTCACCCTCGAGCCGCTCGGCCCGCGGCTCTGAGTGTTGCGGGCCGAGATTCGCGCGCCCAGGCGGTAGACGTGTCCTAAGTTTGCCGCCGCCCCCCGGCCGGACCCGCCCCGACCGCCCCGCGCGACCGCCCCATGACCGCCAACGACCCGACCGCCCGACCCCCCGCCGCGACGGGGGCCGCCTTCGTCGCCACGCTGCGGCAGTCCCGGCTGCTGACGGGGGCCGAGTTCGGCCGCGCGCTCGACGCCCTCGACGCGGGCGAGTCGGCGGCCGACTGCGCGCTCGCGCTGGTGGGGGCCGGGCTGCTCACGCCGTTCCAGGCGCGGCGGCTGCTCGGCGGCAAGGCCGACGGGCTGGTGCTGGGGCAGTACGTCATCCTCGAGCAACTCGGCCGCGGCCGCCGGGACCGCGTCTACAAGGCCCGGCACCGCACGATGGACCGGCTCGTCGCCGTGCGCGTGCTGGCCGCGGAGGCGACGCTCGACCCGGCCCGCCGCGCCGCCGTGCAGGCCGAGACCAAGGCCGCCGCCCGGCTGGCCCACCCCAACGTGCTGACGGTCCTCGACGCGAACGAGGCGAACGGCCGGCTCTACGTCGTGCTCGAATACGTCGACGCGGTGCCGCTCGACGCCC
>JANXTD010000961.1 GCA_025352585.1 Fimbriiglobus sp. | reverse complement strand
GAGTACGAAACCCTTGAGACGCGACCGGAAGGCGTCGCCGGGGACGCCACGGCAAGGGCAGCGGATCAAGTGATGAAGCTGGCGCTTGTGTACGCACTAGCCGACAAGACTAGTGCCATTACGTTGCCCCACCTTCGTGCGGCTCAAGCCGTCTGGCACTACTGCGAGGCGACGGCGGTGGCGTTGTTCGGTGGGGTGAAGGTAGTCGTCGAACCCGTCCCCGACCCCTTGTGGCTGACGCTGCTAACCCGCATCGAAGCGACCCCCGGCGTCATGCTCTCCGAGATGGTTTACGCCGCGAAGAACCTGGGGAACGCCGAAGCCGTGGGGGTGGCCCTTGCCAGTCTGGCGAGCAAGGGAATGGCCTACTGCGTCCTTGTGCAGAACCCGGCCGGTGGCCCACGGGCCGAAAGGTGGTATCCCGGACCGGGTGACGGGGGTGGTGGTGAGCCTGAGAGAACCTTGCCGGTGTCCCCCTGCCCCGACGCCGATCCCGAACCCGTCCCGCCAGACAGTCCTTCCCCTTTTACTGACTCCCCTGGGGGTTACCTCCCGGATGAGGGGGGGGTTGTTTCCGAACGGTCCGGGAAGGAACTAACTCCCCCCGTTGACCCCCAACCAGTTAGTTCCTTCCCGGCATCGGCGAACGACCGGGAAGGAACTAACTCAGGCGTCACCGAGGCCGTCACCGAAGGGGAGTTAGTTGGTTCCTTCCCGGCGTCGGGGGAACCCCCCCCGTGCCGATCCCGGCCGGGGAGATGGTGAAGGCGGTAGGTTCTCTCAAGTGTTGTTGCTCAAGCAAATCCGACCTGGACTGGACTGAACCGGTGTCAGAGGAAACGTTCTTCGCAAGCTTACGGTGTCTTGTCACACAACGGGAGGTGTTACACTAATAAACTTTCGTGGCACGAGCATAATAGGGTTACGCTCCTCGCCTCACGAAGTTATCATACTTCGACCTAACCCCTGTCGCTCTAACGTGTGGCAGGGGTGTCGGAAACAATTTATGAACGAACCCTCACGACCCGTCCGGCCGCGACAAAACTTGAACTCGGGAGTTAGAAGACCCTTGGGGGGACAGAACCGGGGGACGGTTAGGGGGACGGTATTCGGCGAAACGGGGGACGGTTAGGCCCAAAAGGGGCTATACTGACCCCGGCCCTTGAGCGACAGGCGACGCGGCTTAGGGGCACGGAAGGCTAGGAACTGTAAGGGTTTACGAAAATACCCCCGGCTCACACCGGGGGTATTTTCTGTTGCGAAAGAGAGGACTTGAACCTCCACTCCCTTGCGAGAACTAGAACCTGAATCTAGCGCGTCTGCCAGTTCCGCCACTTTCGCTCAACACCCTGCATAGTAAAGCCCGGCCGACGTTCGTCAAGTTGGCCCCGACGACTTCTTCAGCCGGGACACCCGCGGCCCCCCGCGGGTTCGCTAGTTGCTCCCCGGATTGCCGCCGCCCCTGGGCATGAAACCGCCGGGGCCGCCGCCGGGGCCACCAGGCGGCGTGCCCGCGGCACCGGGCGGCGTCTCGCCTTCGACGGCGAGATCCTGGCCGGTGCCCCGGACCGTCTTGAGGTAGCCGACCCAGTCCTCGGCGAACTGCTTGAACGCGGCGACGTTGATCGACCCCGCGTTGTTCGCGTCCATCATCCCCATCGCCCGGCCGAAGGCCTTGACGACCTCGGTACGGTCGAGGCGCATGTCGCGCGGCATCCGGTTGACCTCGCCGTAGAACCGCTGCAGGGCCTCGGGCTTCTTCTTGGCGAGGTAGTACGTCAGCCCCCACGCCGTGACCTGGGCCTTCGTGGCGATCCGCACCCGCGACGCCGCGTCCTCCGCCTCGAGATCGACCGCCGGCCCGCCGCCGCCACCCGGCCCGCCCGACCCAGGGGGGCCGCCTGGCCCGCCCGAACCCTGCGGGCCGCCGGGGAAGCCGCCCTCGCTGCCGGGGCCACTCCGCGGGTTGCTTGGGCTCACGCCCGGCGTGCCCGAGGCGGGGCCGCCGCCGCCGACCGCCACGCCGTCGTTGAGGGGCTTCGGCTTCGGGTCGAGATCGACGCCGGAGCGTTGCGCGTCGAAGTAGTGGTCTTGCAGCGTGTCCATCAGCACCGCCTCGGAGTTCGGGTTCCACTCGCGGGTGTTCACGAGCTCGTGGAAGCGGCGGATCAGCACGAAGTGCGGCGAGCCGTAGCCCGAGGCCAGGCCGACGGTCATCGTCAGCGGCTTGTTCGGCTCGTGCGTGTAGACGGGGCCTTTGGGCATCTGAAGCAGCGTCGCGACGCCGTTCTCCAGCCACTCCGGCAGCACGACGTGCTGGGCAAGCATCCCGCTCGACGCGTACAGTTGCCGGGTGCCCTCGCGGGTGATCATGGCCAGCGTCGCCTCCTCCTCGACGAGCTTATCGACGAGCGAGAGCGTCATGACCTTCGTCACGTCGCCGACGCCGACGCCGGCCGTCAGTTGCGGCGCGACGCCCTTGAGGAGGTCGTCGCGGCTCCAGCCGTCCTTGTAGAAGTTCCCGGCGTAGCGGGTGAACGAGCGCCCGGCCTTGTCGAGCCGCTCCGGCGACAGTACCAGCACGTTGTGCGTCGGCGAGTAGAACGCGTCCGAGACGACCGGGTTGCCGTCGAGGGCGGCGCGCAGGCGCGACACGTCGTCGCCCTTCTCGGCGAGGACGACGACGAGCTTGCGGGCCGGCGACTTGGCGACGACCCCGCCGAGCGCGTGCCACAGGTAGAAGCCGCGCAGGTTCGCCTCGAGCGTCGCCAGCCGGCGCTGGAGCCCGTCCTTCGAGACGGCCTGGTCGCCCCAGTGGACGATGACGTAGTGCGCGCTCTGCTCGGTGCCGGCCGCGCGGAGGGTCTGCTGCCAGCGGGCCGCGTCGGGACTTTCCAGCAGCGGCTCGGCGGCCTGGGCCTTGACCTCGTTGAACGCCTTGACGAACGCGGCGACCCCCGCCGGCGGGACCGCGTCCTTGACGTCCTTCGAGTCCTTGCGCGCGGCGACCGCCTTGGCGGTGTCCTCGGCGTAGGCGTAGGCGAGGTCCACGAGGCCGTACGACAGCGCCTCGGCCACCAGGTCGTAGCCGGTTTGTAGCGACTTCTCCTTGAGCCACGCGGTGTGCTTCTTGCGCACCACCGTCTCGAGGGTGTACCCGCTCGTCACCGGGTAGATCCGGACGTGGCTCCGGTCGTCGTAAAGCAGCGTCGTGCCGTAGCTGGTCAGGACCGACTTCGAGAGCGGGTTGCGCTGCTGAGAGTACCCCAACTTGGGGTAGAGCAGGCGGTCCTTGATGTTCTTGTACGGCACGACCACGGCGACGGAGCGGTCCGGGTCGAAGGCCCCCGGCGGCCCCGCCGGGCCGCCCGTGGGCATGCCGGGTCCGCCCGAGCTGCCCGACCCGACCGGCGGCGAGTTCCCCGGCGAGGAACTGCCGGGGGTCGAGCCGCCGGGGGAGGTTCCGCCGGCGGCGGGGTCGGCCGCCAGGTTGACGCGGATGACGAGGTAGCCGGGGACCATCAGCGGCTGGCCCTGCGCCGCGACCGGGCGGGCCTCCAGCAGGGCCGCCGCGGCCAGCAGGCCCGTCATCGCCAGATACCTACGTCGCATGGTGCGGACCTTTCGTCACGGGGTCGGGGCCGAGTCGGGGATAGAAACGGGGCGGGGCCGACCGCTCCCCCATTGTGGGGCAGTCGCGGCGGCACCTCAATCGAAATCCGCGCGATCGGTGCGGCCGTCAGTTGGCCTTGTAGTTGAGTTTGTACTGCGGCGAGTCGGAGTACAGGCTGCCGGCCGGGTCCTTGGGCGGGTTGTTACGCCGCCACTCGGCGAGGCGATCCGTGCTGGGCCGGTCGGTGCCGACCTGGTTGTCCTTCTCCAGCGGCGTGATGATGTCCGCCAGGGCGATGTCGCACAGGTCCGCGAGCGGCCGGGCGAAGGGCCGCAGCCGCGGGCTGCTCACCGTGCCACGCTTCAGGGCCGAGAACGCCACGTTGAGCCGGGCCGAGTAGACCTTCCAGGGCAGCGACCGCTCCTCGGACGCGGCGGCGGCGATGCGCGGCGTGGCGTAGGCCGCCATGCCGACGGCCATCGCCGACGACCAGGCGTCGATGTTCAACGCCGTGATCGAGGTGACGGGGGCCATCCCGGCCAGCCCGATGACCGCCTCGGCGGCGTCGCCGGCCGTCGCAGGCAGGCTTAACGTCGTGTCCGAGACGGCGACCTTCGCCAGCGTGAACGCCGGCCGCGTCTCGCCGCCGGGGCCGCCCTTGCCGCCGACGGTGTCGAAGCGGACCTTCGCCAGCGCCCGGATCGCCGCCCGGCGGTAGTAGCGCACCACCGCGACCTGCTCCGGCGTCAGCCCCTTCGCGGCCTCGACCTTCGGCGCGTCGGCCTTCGGGTCGGCCTCGGGGGTCTCGGCGACCGGCGCGGCGAGGACGATCGGCCGGCCGGAGGCGTCCACCGTCGCGGGGGCCGCCTTGTCGGCGACCGGCGGGCCTTTGACGACCATCTCTTCGAGCAGCCTCACCAGCGGCACCAACTCGGCGTCCGGGAGGCTGTGGCGGGTCGCGAACTGGCCGACGAGTACCGCCGGGTCGTAGGCCGCGAGCAGGTTCTCGGCGGCGCGGAGCGCGTAAAAGAACACCTCCGGCGGCGTCGGCAGCGGCTTGCCGGCCTTGTCCTTGAAGTACGTGTTCGTCAGCATCGCCATGACCGACTTGCCGAAGGCCGGTGCCCCGGACTTGGCCCCCTCGGCGAGCAGCCGGGCGGCGTTGACGCGGATCACCGCCGGCGGGTTCTTGGCGAAGACCGCGGCGACGGCGCGATCGACCGCCGCCCCGAACTCGATGATGAAGTCGCCCTGGTCCGGCGTGAGCCGCGACAGGTCGCGCTCCGGGGTCGGCACGAGAATGTACGTCCGCAAGTCCGCGAACAGGACTTCGAGGTTCTGCTCGCCGGTGCGTGGCCGCAGTTCGCCGGTGTCGGGCTGGGTGTAGAATGACTCGAAGGTCACCTTGAAGACGCGGTTGTTGGCGACTTCTTGCAGGGCGGTGCGGTTGGCGGCCAGGTCCGGCCCCTTGACTTTGACTTTACCGGAGGCCAGGTCGCTCACGCGGATCTGCGACGCGCTGGACACGATCGGCGGCTCCATGCGGACCGCCTTCCAGTCGATCGCTTGCCCCGGCGCGGCGGCCGGCGTGAGGGCGGTCAGCCCGAGGAGTCCGAGCGAAAGGACGGCCGACCGGACGCGCGAAATCGGCATGGAACGCCCTACCCGTGACGGCGGATCGACTCGAAAGTGCCAACGCGACCGCGGCCCCGACGTTGGCACGGCGCGTCGGAATCCGCCCACGGGACTCCGCTAGCGGGCAACCTAAGTCTTCGCGGCGGTTGAAGCAACCCCCAAGTCGCGGGGCCGGCGAAATCCCGCGGCGGTCGGCGTGTCAACCGGCCATGCGGGGTGGTCGCGGGGGAATCGTCGCGGAAGTGCGATTGTCAGCGGGGGCGCGGGGCTGTAGTCTGTTGGGTATCGGGCCGTGGCGCAGCTTGGCTAGCGCGCTTACTTGGGGTGTAAGAGGTCGTGGGTTCAAATCCCGCCGGCCCGACTTTTGCCGCCCCGGTGATGTCGATTGACATCACCGGGGCTTTTTCGTGTCGAA
>JANXTD010000954.1 GCA_025352585.1 Fimbriiglobus sp. | reverse complement strand
GGCGTGTTCCTCGACGTGGCCGGCTTCGCCACGGCCGACGTGCAGGCCCACTTCGCCGAGTCGCCCAAGGCCGCGGGGCTGCTGTCGGCGGGCGACGACGAGGAGTCGCACACGACCGCGGCGCTCAAGGCGAGCCTGTTCGCGCACCTCGTCAGTGACGCCGTGGCCGGGCGGGCGACCAAGGCCCTCACGCCCGAGGGGATGCTGACCGCCGGGACGCTCTCCGCGTACCTGGGCGACGAGTTGCCGCGGCTGTTGCGCAAGCACTTCGACACCGCCAGCGTCCAGACGCCGGTGCTGCTGGGGCCGCAGCACGCCGAGGAGACGCTGATCGACCTGTCGAGCCGCGTCGGCGGGGACGTGGGCGGGATTCTGCGCGACCCGGCGCGGCTGTTGCGCGTCGCCTTCCGCTCCGAGAGTTCGGTACGCTTCAAGGGCCTGGCCGGCTACCGCAAGGGCCTCTCGACGCCTGACAACGCCAGCCCGTCGTCGCGCAAGTTCGTCGCCCGGCTCGCCTCGACCGACATCAAGGCCGACCTCGACGGCGTCCACGAACTCTCCCGCGAGACCTTCGGCTACAAGCGCAAGGACGTGGACGTGACGGCCGACGGCGACGGCGTGGGCCAGATCCGCACGCCCGACTTCGAGTACACCGTCACCGCGATGCTCGACGCCGAGGATCCGAGCAAGGTGACGTGGACGCGCGAGCTGGGCCGGCTGGCCGACATCGGCTTCGTGCGCTCGACCGGCTTCGAGGCGGCGTTCGGCAAGCTGTTCGACCAGTTCCTGTTCGTCTTCACGCAGCCGCTCGACATCGACACGCTCATCGACCGCCTCGAAGACCGCCCGATCGCGGGGTTGAAGCTGGTGACGGCGAGCAACGGCGAGACGTGCGAGATCACGCTCAAGGGCTTCACCGGCAAGCTGACGGTGAGCACGTTCGCGCTGACGGTGCGCGGCCGGACGGGCCACTCGGCGGGGCTGCTCGACCTGTTCCTGGCGTTCATCACGCACGTCGGCCCGCTGGGCGAGCCGCTGATGCTGCCCGGCCCGCGCGAGGTGCGGTAATGGCCAGGAGGTGGCTTTCGGCGTAGAATCGGCCGTGCGTTGGTTGCCTCAACTTCCCCTCGCGTGTCGCATGAAGAAGGTCGAGTTCCAGGTCCGGTTCGACGGCACGACGGAGGGTCTTCCGACCCACCGCCTTAGCATGGCCGCGTTCAAGACGACCCTGTCGAACTTGATCGAGGCGATCCAGATGAGCGCCGAGTTGGCGAGCCGGGGCGTGTCCGAGGGCTTGAAGACGGTCCGCATCGGGCCGGTCGGCCGGAGCGTCGATTTGCAACTCGCCTCCGTCACCGACGGCTGCGTCACCCTCAACTACCTGGTCACGGTGACGCCGGACACGCTCGATCCGGGGGCGGACGACTTGCCGGAACGGACCGTCCAAACGTTCATCGGCGACTTGCGTGCCGCCGGGGGCCCCGAGGGGACGCGTAACCGGGCCGCGTCGCGGTACCTCAACTCCCTGCCCGCCGGTGTTACCTCGCAAGACTACCGCGCGAGCGCCGACGGGGTCGAGTTGGCCGCGCTGCGGATCGTGGGCAGTCGCCACCTCCCCCCGGTGATAGTGTCGCCTCGCCTGCGGACCGTGACGGCGACGATCCTCGGCACGGTCTTCCGGCCGAAGCACGAGCGCGTCACGTTGACGCTCGACGGGGGCAAGAAGCTGACCTGTCGCGCGACGCCGGCGGTGGTCGAGCAGGCGCTGGCCCTCCGGGGCGACAAGGTCACCGCGACGGTGCTGTTCGCGCCGGACGCCAAGGGGCCGGACCGCGTCGATCTCGTCACCTTGAGGCCCGCCGCGGAGCCGTTGACGGCCCCCGGCGTGGCCGAGCGGGACGCCTACCTGTTCGCGAAGTGGGCCGGTGCCCTCGCCAGGCTGGCGGAATGACGCCCGACGACTCCGACCTTACCGCCGCGCGAGTCCTCGACCTCCACTCCCGGACCGTCGAGGTCCAGACGGGCACCACCTACGAGCGCCGGCCGAGCGAGTTGGGCTGCGTCGAGGGCTGCCTGGCGAGTGCCAGGCAGGCGGCCTTCTACGAGCGGCCCGAGTCGGGGGAGGACGACCCGCTGACTGTCGCCGGGTCGGCCCTCTACTACCTCACCAAGCGCCACTGCTTCACCGACGGCAACAAGCGCATCGGCTGGCTGGCCGCCGTCGATTTTCTCGCCTGCCGCCGCCTGGATGTCGTGGCGACGGACGACGAAGTTTACGGCCTGTGCCTCGGCGTCGCGGAGGGCCGAGTCGAGCGCCCCGCCGTCATCGCCTGGTTCGCCGCGCCAGGCCGGCTGGCCCCCTACAGGGGTTGAGGCGTTTGACCGCGTTGACGACGTTCGCCCGGTCTGGCCATACACCTAGCGGGTGTGTTCCCGCGTGGAGGTGACTTCGTGATCCGCCAGATCTGCCCGCACTGCTTCGCCTCGGTCGAGTTCGCCGACGAGGCCGCCGGCACCACCGCCGACTGCCCCGTCTGCCGCAAGGCGTTCCCCGTCCCCGGCCGCTACGCCCCGAGCGTCGCCGGCGACCCGGCGGCCCGCCCGACCCCGCCGCCCGGCCTCGTCGCGCCGACCGACGCGCCGCGCGCCCCAGTGGCCGGCCCCGACGCCACCCCGGACGGCCCCGGCCGCACCCTGACGCTGTCGCCGTCGAAGCTGGGCTGGCTGCCGGTCACCTGCCTGACGCTGGTGCTGGTCCTGAGCTTCTTCTCGTGGGTCGGCCACTACCCCGGCGGCTACACGGCGTACTCGCAGTCGCCGTGGGGGGCGCTCGCCGGCAAGTTCGAGACCAACCCCTTCTCGGACGACGTGCTGCACCTCGAGAAGCCGCTCAACGCCGCCATCGGAAGCAACTTGTTGCTGCTGCCGTACCTGCTCGCGCTGCTCGCCGCCGTGGCCCTCGGCTGGGCCGACCGCGCGGTCACCGCGGCGTCCGTCACGGGGCTGCCTGGGCCGCTGGCGTTCTTGCAGGGGGTCTGGCCGTACCGCGCCGCGGTCCTCGCCGCGCTCGCCGTCGGGACGCTGACGCTGCTGGCGCTACAAGTGCGCGTCGGCTTCGGCCTCGACACCGCGACGCGGCGGGTGGTCGCCGAGCACTACGCCGAGGCGCTCAAGGCCGCGGAGACCTCGGCGGCGGAGCAGAAGATCCTCGTCAAGCAGGGGATGGAACTCGGCCAGTACGCCGTCCAGACGACGTGGTGCCTGACCCTGGCGGTCGCGTTGCACGCCGTCGCCGCCGTCGCCGCGCTGCTGGGCCTGTGGCTGGCCCGCCGCGGCACCAAGCCGCTGCCGCGCGTCACCGTCTGGTCGTGACGCCCCAGGCTCGGCGAGTTCGCGCGGGCGTCCGGCGGGCGTAGCCTCTTACCGCGGAGCGGCCGGCAAGACCCGCGCCGTGTTCGACAACAGGTCGCCGCCGCCGAGGGCTTGGTAGGCGTTGACGATGGCGGTCAGTTGCTGCCGCTTGGTCTCGATGACGACCGTCCGCGCCTCCAGCAGGTCGCGCTGGGCCAACAGCACCTCGACGTACTCGACGCGGGCACCCTGGAACAGCTTGCTCGCGACCTCGACGGAGGTCTCGAGCGACTCCAACTGCTGCCTCTTGATCTCGAGGCTCTTGCGGTAGTTCTCGGCCATCGACACGCGGTTGATCACCTCGGTGAACGCGTTGAGGACGACGCGCTGGTAGTTGTAGACGCTCTCGAGTTGCCGGGCGTTCGCGCTGAGGTACTCGGCCTTGATCGCGTTCTTGTTGATGAGCGGCGCGACCACCCCGCCGACCAGGTTCGCGGCCAGGGCTTCGGGGGTCATGAACAGGTACTTCGGGTTGAAGGTCTGGTAGCCGACGCCCGCGGTGATGGTCAGGTCGGGGTAGAAGCGGGCGCGGGCGGACTTCACGTCGAGGCCGGCGGCCTGCAACTCCCGCTCGGCCTGGCGGACGTCCGGTCGGTTCAGCAGCAACTGCGAGGGCACCCCGACGCTCAGGGCGGGGATGGTCACGTCGAAGAACCCGGCCGACGCGCGCTCGACCGGCTGCGGGTAGCGGTTGACGAGGAAGTTGACGCGGTTCTCGGCCTCGACGACCTCCTGCGTGACGATCAACTTCTCGCTCTGGTTCTTGCGGACCTCGGCCTGGAAGCGCTGGACCGGCAGTTCGGTGGCGCGACCCGCCTCTTTGCGGGCCTTGGCGATCTCGCGGCTCTGCTCCTGGAGGGTGATCGTTTGGTCCAGGGTCTCGAGCCGCTTGTCGAGCGCCATCAGCCGGTAGTAATTCTCGGCGACGTCCGCGACCAGGCGGGTCACGAAGGCGTTCCGCCGCTCGACGGCGGCGATGAACCGCTGCTCCGCCGCGTCCCGGGCGTTCCGCAACGCCCTCCAGATGTCGAGCCGCCAGAAGAAGTCGAGGCCCAGCCTCGTGTTCGGCACCGGGTTGGGGAAGAACCGGTCGGGGGCGATCGTGAGTTGGTCCTCGACGGCCCCCTCCCGCGTGTAGCGGCTGGACTTGTCGAACCCGCCGCCGGCCCCGGCGGTGACGAACGGGAGGTACGACCCCCGCCGGGCCATGACCTCGTTCCGGGAAATTTCGATCTCCTGGTCCAGGATTTTCAGCTCCCGGTTGTTAGCCGCCGCCTGGCGGATCAGGCCGGTCAGCAGCGGGTCGGTGTAAAACTCCTCGACCCCGAGTTGGGCCGAACTCTCCGAAGTGCTCGCCGCCGCGACGGCCGCCCCGGCGTTGGCCGGCGCGTCGAAGCCGGCCGGCAAGACCGCCCCCGATTCCGCCTGGCGGAGGCCGGGGATGTTGCAGGCCGGCACGACGAGCAGAAGACCGCAGGCGAGCGCCCTCGCGACGGCGTGCTGAGCGTGCCTGGCGCTCGGGAATCTCTCGGGGAGGTTCATCCGCATCGTCCTTGAGAAGGGTGTCGGTGGCTGCGTAATCCTTCTTATCGGCACTTTCGGCAGACTCAATCGACCGCGAATCGGCGATTCCGACGCCTCCCGGTGGTGTTTTGTTAGCCCGACGCGCGAGCGAGGGACGCGCGAGGACTGTTTCGTGAGGAGTCGCTTCGGACTCTCCCACACGAACGTCCTCGCGCGTCCCTCGCTCGCGCGTCGGGCTAACAAGATTGGGCTGACAGTCGCCTGCGGCCGGGACGAACTCTAACCGCGTTAATGGGGCGGAACGTTCGACAGTGGCGCTGCTTCTTGACCCGCGTGCGCGAGGAGGATCGGGGCGTCGTGGTGGTCGTAAGCCTCGCTGAGTGGCCGATCCACTTCGTCCTGGAGCAGTTTGCGCCCGTCCGCAATTTTGCCGAACAGGTAGTACAATCCGGGGATGACCAGCACGCCGATCACGGTGCCGACGAGCATCCCGCCGGCCGCGGTGGTCCCGATCGTGCGGTTGCCGATTGCCCCGGCCCCGGTGGCGAAGACCAGCGGCAGGAGGCCGGCGATGAAGGCGAAGGAGGTCATCTGGATCGGCCGGAAGCGTAACTTCCCGCCCTCGATGGCCGCGTCCTTGAGCGACAGGCCCTCGCTCCGCCGCTGCACCGCGAATTCGACGATCAGGATCGCGTTCTTGCCGAGCAAACCGACCAACATCACCAGGCCGATCTGGGCGTACACGTCGTTGGACAGGCCCATGACCTGGAGGAACAGGAAGGAGCCGAAGATACCGACCGGCAGCGACAGGATCACGGCCAACGGCAGGATGAAGCTCTCGTACTGACCGACCAAGACGAGGTACACGAAGATGACGACGATGCCGAAGATGTACAGGGCCAGGTTGCCCTGCTTGGCCTCGTCGTAGGAGAGGCCCTCCCAGCCGAGGTCGTAGCCCGGCGGCAGCGTCTCGGCCGCGACCTCCCGGAGCGCCTGGATCGCCTGGCCGCTACTGTAGCCGGCGGCGGGGGCACCCTGAATGGAGGCGGACGGGTACTGGTTGTAGCGGGTGATCTCGTTGAGGCCCTGCTTCTTCTTGACCTGCATGAACGCGGAGTAGGCGACCATTTCGCCGCGGTCGTTCTTGACGAACAGGTTGTCGAGGTCCTCGGGGTAGCGGCGGTACTCCGGCGCGGCCTGGACGTACACCTTGTAGAACTGGTTGAAGCGGACGAACCCCTGCTCGTAGGTGCTGCCAATCAAAATTGACAAGTTGTCCATCGCCTTGCCGATCGACACGCCCTTCTGCATCGCCAGGTCGTTGTTGATGATCAGCTCGTACTGAGGGTAGTTGCTGTTGTAGAAGGTGAACAGGTTGGTCAGCTCCTTGCGCTTCGAGAGGCCCGCCATGAACTTGTCGGTCACCTCGCCGAGCCGCTTGTAGTCGGTCGTCTCGTTCGTGTCGAGGAGGCGGACGGAGAAGCCGCCGGCCGCGCCGAAGCCGGGGACCGCGGGCGGCTCGAAGAACTCGACCTTGACGTTCGACATGCCCTGGGACTTCTCCTCGAGTTCCTCGATGATCTGCTTGGCGGTCAGCTCGCGCTCGGTCCAGGGCTTCAGGTTGATGATGCAGGTTCCTGCGTTCGACCCGCGGCCCTCGGTCAAGACCTCGAAGCCGGCCAGCGACGAGACCGAGACGACGCCGTCGACCCCCTTGGCGATGGCCTGCAACTCGTGGGACTTGGCGTTGGTGTACTCGAGCGTCGACCCCGGCGGCGTCTGGATGATGCCGTAGACGATGCCCTGGTCCTCGCCCGGAATGAAGCCGGACGGCAGCCGCGTGTTGACGAGGAAGATGCCCACGGCGAAGCCGGTGACGACGAGCGGGGCGAGTGCCCGGCGGGTGACGATCCGGCTCAGGACCCCGGCGTAGCCGCCGGTGACCTTCTCGACGCCGCGGTCGAAGAGGCGCAGGAAGTACGCCAGCGGCCCGCGCTTCTTGACGCCGGTGTGCGGCTTGAGGATCATCGCGCACAGCACCGGCGTCAGCGTCAGGGCCACCACGCCGGACAGGACGATCGAGACGGCCATCGTGATGCCGAACTGCCGGTAGAAGGTGCCGACGGGGCCGGTCATGAACGTCACGGGGACGAACACGGCCGTCATCACCAGGGTGATGGCGACGATCGCCCCGCTGATCTCGTCGAGGACCTCGCGCGTCGCGTGGTAGGGCGACAGGTGCTTGGCGTGCATCTTGGCGTGGACCGCCTCGACGACCACGATCGCGTCGTCCACGACGACGCCGATCGCCAGGACCATCGCGAAGAGCGTGATGAGGTTGATCGACAGGCCGAGGAGTTGCAAGAAGAAGAAGGTGCCGATCAACGACACCGGTACCGCCAGGGTCGGGATCAGAGTCGATCGCACGTCGCCGAGGAACAAGAAGACCACGATCGACACCAGCACGAAAGCCTCTAGCAGGGTGTGGAGCACCTTGTGGATCGAGGCGTCGAGGAAGTGGGACACGTCGTAGCTGACCTCGAAGTCCATGCCCGGCGGGAACGACTTGGCCTTGATATTCGCGAGTTGCGCCTTGACGTCCTTGATGACCTTGGTGGCGTTGGAGCCGGGGCTTTGCTTGAGGACGATCGCGGCCGAGGGGTTGCCGTCGATGTCCGAGTAGATGTCGAAGAACTCGGACCCGAGTTCGACGTCGGCGACGTCCTTGAGCCGCAGGATCTCGCCCTTGGGGTTGGCCTTCAGGATGATGTCGGCGTACTGCTCCGCCTTGTTGAAGCGGCCCTGGTAGGTCAGGACGTACTCGATCGACTGCGACGTCTTGCCCGTGGCCTGCCCGAGCCGGCCCGGCGAGCCGATCACGCTCTGCTCCGCCAGGGCCTTCATGACGTCTTCGGTGGACAAGTCGTAGGCGCGCAGGCGGTCGGGCTTGAGCCAGACGCGCATGGCGTAGGTGCGGCTGCCGAGGATCGTCGCGCTGCCGATGCCCGGAACCCGGCGGATTTCTTGCAGGATTTTGACGCTGGCGAAGTTGTACAGAAACTTCTGATCGACGCCCTTGTCCGTGCTGAACACGTTGACGTACATCAACATGCTCGGCATGACCTGGTTGACGATGATCCCCTCGCGCTGGACCAGGGGCGGGAGCAGGTTCTTCACGATGGCGATGCGGTTCTGGACGTTGACGACGGCCAGGCTCGGGTCGGTCCCCGGCTCGAAGTAGATCTGGATCGTCGCCTCGCCGGCGCTCGTGGCGTCCGACGACATGTAGCGCATACCCTGCACGCCGTTGATCGCCCGCTCCAGGGGGATCAGCGTCGAATCGACCAGGACCTCCGCACTCGCGCCGGGGTAGGTGATGAACACCATGACCGTCGGCGGCGAGATGTTCGGAAACTGCGACACCGGCATGTTCCAGACCGCCAGCCCGCCCAGGAACAGCAGGATCACCGAGATCACGATCGCGAGGGCCGGCCGGTGGAGGATTTTCGTGAACATGGTGGCGTGGCGGTCT
>JANXTD010000953.1 GCA_025352585.1 Fimbriiglobus sp. | reverse complement strand
GCTTCCGCTCGTCCGCGTCGGCCACCTTCGGCGGCGTCCCGTGGTCGCCGGCGTCGGGGGCCGACTTGAACGCGAGCCGGAACCGCTCGTCGCCGATGCGGATCGACGGGATCGTCACCTCGACCTTCTTCCCGCCCATCTCCTTGGGCAGGTGGCCGACGAACAGCGAGGTCATGCCCGGCTTGTCGCCGGGCTGCGGCTTCGCGGCGAGGATGACCGACTCCGACTCCGCCCCGCCCTCGACCTTGACGAACCCGGTGAGCGGCTGGGCCTCGACTTCGAGGACGACGGCCTCGTTCTGGCCGAGGGTGTAGAGCCGAAGCACGCCGCCCTTCTCGAAGACCGCCTCGGCGTGGTAGCTGTCGCTGCCGATGGGCACCACGATGCCGCCGTGGGCGGTCGCCTGGTGCCCGTGGTCCCCGCCGCCCGTCGGCGTCTGCGGGGGGGTGCCGGGGGCGGCGGACTTCGACGGCTCGGGCGTGGACGGCGCGGTGGGGTTGGAACAGCCGGCCAGGACGGAGGCCGCCCCGACCAGGGCGGCGACGAGTGAGACGGAACGCGTGAGGCGGACCATGACGGCCCTCCGTTCAAGAGGTGGAAAACGCGCGGCGACGGACGCCGGCGGTCAGGTGACGGCTGGGGACGAGGGCGGCCAGGACGCGACGGCCCGAGTGGTGTCAAACGCCGGCGTCGGAGACGCCGCGAACGGTCAGGTGGCGGGAGGGGACGCTAGAACGGCGTCCGGCGAAGGGTTCAGCAGCGGAGCAGGGAATAGGCCGCGAGGAGGTCGCGGCCCGCGGGCCTGACGACGGGCGGAGAGGTATCGGCGGTCACTGAAGTCGTCGAGCCGAAATCGGTCGCGGGGCAGGCGAGCAGACCGACGAAGAGGTTGCCGACCCACTCCAGGTGGGCCGCGAGTTCCGCGGTCGTGGGGCCGCTCTGCGGCAGGGTCTTCACCTGCTGGCCGTGCTCGCAGGGGCACTTCGACGGCTTGCCAGGTTCGGGTCTTTGCTGGCCGTGCTCGCCGCACGGGGGGGCATCGGGCACGCAACACGACTTGACCGGCTTTGACGGGAGGGACGACTGGCCGTCCGCGGCGGAGGGCGTGACCGGACGGGGCGACGCCGCGAACGAGCAGCAGCACACCTTTGGCCCTAGCAGAGCCGTGACCGTGAACCAGAGGGTGAGCGCGACGCGAGCCATACGTCGAGTATCGGCGCGTCGCGGGGGGAAGTCAACCTGAATGCCGCCCGTGACGCGATCACGCCGATGCTTCCCAGTACTCGATTCTTCTCCAGTGCGTGCCCCCGGTGATGCACTCCCGCCAACCGTGGACTTGGTGGCGTCCGCTGACACCAGGCGGTGAGGTCAGCGACCTCTTGTCCCGGTACGGAACGCTCGCACACACGCGACGGATTCTCGCTCAGTCGAAATCACCGCAAGGGTCGTCAACCCTGCGGTGGGGTTGCCGTGGCTTTCTGCGACGCAACAGAGCGGCTCGACCGCGGTCGCCTTGCTCCTGGACGCAGTCGGCCAGCCGGCGGCGGGCGGCGGCGTCCCCGGCCTGGGTCGCGTGCCACAGCCCACGCGGCCTCCGCTGACGTGACGCCAACGTGCCGTGTCACGCCCTCACGGTGCGTGACTGACTTCAGCTCCTCCGGCACTCGGGACAACACGGCCCGAATCCTGGCCTCACTGGTGGACGCCCGAGGCGGGATCGGGCCGACGAGCGTCGCTTTCGGACCCGACTCCGTCACGAACCGCCCCCCGTCGTACCCGGTGGCGACCGCCCCGTCGAGGCAGCGGATCGGTACCGTGAATTGCGTCGCGCCGGCACAAGTCGGCCCGGTGAGGGCGAGGTCTTGGGGCAGGAGCAGTTGTCCGCCGGACGCCCGCCAGCAGCCGCCGTGGTAGCCGACGAGCCGG
Source organism: Fimbriiglobus sp. (assembly GCA_025352585.1). Classification (GTDB taxonomy): domain Bacteria; phylum Planctomycetota; class Planctomycetia; order Gemmatales; family Gemmataceae; genus Fimbriiglobus. Next base: position 5,900 of record JANXTD010000953.1, on the reverse strand, counting down.
CACTCGTAAGGGGCTGGGCCGGGGCGCTTGATGTCATAGGCGCGGTGTAACGCCTCGGTGTGGAGGTCGATGGCGTCGAACTTCAGCAGTTTGCCGCCGGTCCTGCGCAGGACGGCGTCCTGTATTAACGCGGGGGCCGGCTGGTGAATCACCTCGACGCGACCGCGGTCCGTCTCCCACTTGCCGCCACGGTGACCGCGGACCCGGACGGGGGCGAACCCCTCGCCGGGGAACGTGAAGGCGAGCCACCGCTCGCGGAGCGAGAAGTCGCCCTCGCCGCGAACCGAAAGCACGTCGCCCGGCGGGGCGACGCGCCCATCGCCGAGCAGCCAGCCCGAGGCCGTCCAGCAGACGAGGTCGGTTGTCCCGACTTCGCCCCGGACCTCGCAAACCCCGCGTCGTAGCATGCTCGTCACGGTGGACTCCAAGTGGATTATCGAAATCTTGTTGCGCATACAGCCGCCGAGTTTGGCCGCGTTGTAATGATTTCTTATGCAGCACCCACTGTGAGGCAGGCGGCTACTTTGAAAAGTATGTCAACTATTAGGCTGAGATGGCCAGTAATGTGAGTATATACACGACGCGTCGGTCTGTGAATAGAGCTTGACCAATTTGTCAATTCTGGTTGCCGCCAATTCAAATTGACTGGTTTACAACTAGCCCCGATGTTAAGCATCATCGTCCGCTGCAACCCTGTTTCCCTTACGCACTCCAAATAGGCGGACGACCGGCGGAGCGGTGGGGCGAGGCGGGCCGGAAATTGATCGACGTGGCGTTGGCCGGACACCTTGCTTGCGGTTTCTTTCGCCTTCGTGCCGCCGCGGACACAACAACCGCTATCACGAACAGGACACGCTCACTAGCCGACGACCCGTCATGGAGGTACATCGACCGGGCTTTCGAGGTTTTAAGGAGGCGAGTGTGGACGAGGGAGCGGGGCAATACCCCCTGCTGCGGGACGAACTCCGGCGGCTCGCAGAGCACTTCCGGCAGTCCGCCGCCGCGTACCCCGGCCTCCGGTGTCAGCGCGTGTGGGACGCCAACCCGGTCAGTGACGCCGGCTGGGAGCGGTTCGCCGACGCCAACCCGCTCGACGCCGCGTGGCAGGAGACGCACCTCCTCGCCGGCGGCGACGGCCTCCTCCGTTACTACGGAAACTTCGCCGCCTTGGGGCCGTTCACGGCCCTCGCGGACGGCGGGTGGCTCGCCCTCGCCCGCCTCGAAACGCTGGCCGAGGCCCACGTCGTCCTCGGCAACAGCGGCTACGCGGACGGCTGGGTCGAGGCCGTGGTCGAGACGGCGCTTTCGACGATGACGCCCGTTCTCCGCGTGGAGTGCGAACGCTGGAACCTGCCCGAGGAGCAACTGGGCGGCCTGGACGACGCGGCCCCCGGCTACTGGAGCGACGCCGGCCCCGACCGCTACCCCGTCCACCCGTGCGTCCAGTCCCTGTCGCTGGACGCGTTCGCGTCGTCCGCCGAGGCGATCCGGCTCTGGCTCGACCCGACCGCCTGCGTGACGGTGGGCCTACGGCTGGACGACCTGGCGATCCGCCTACCGGCCCGAGGGTCGGCCTCCGCCACGCCCCCGCCTGCGGCTGCGGCTCACCACCCGGACGACGAACTGGATACCAAGGCCGCGGCGGCGTACCTTGGGATCAGCCCGGACACGCTGGAGCGGTACTACCGACAACGCCTGCTGCCCCGACGCAACATCGCCCCGCCCGGCTCGGGAAAGCCGCGCTACCGCTACAAGGTCGCCGACCTGACGCGGGCGCGGCGGCACGGCGAGCAATGGGCCGCCCCGGACGCGCCGCCGGCCCGCAAGCGTCGTCGGACGCCGTCGGACGCAGAGCCGACTTACGATCACCTCGACCTCGACTAAGGCTTTTTCGCCCCCGCCCGCCGCTTCTGGCGGGCCTCGTCGATCTGGCGGTGGGCCGCCGCGTAGCGATCCTTGCGGAAGTGGCCGTAGACCTTTTCCACCATCGCGACGCTCGTCCCGGCCATTTTCGCAACCGTCTCGATCTTGAGCGACGACTCCAGGGCGTCGCTAACCCACAGGTGACGGAAGTCGTAGATCGTCAACTCGCCCGAGATCGTCGTGCCGAGGGCGGCGGCGATCCGCCGCACCGACGCGAGCCGCCGGTTCACAGTTTTCTTGTTCCACGGCTTGTCCCACGCCGTCATGAAAATGACATCGGTCGGCTGTCGCCCCGCACACCGCCGCCGTAGGATCGCGGCGGCCTCGTCGTTCAGGGTGATGCTTCGGACCACCGACACGGTCTTGGACCGCGCCGTCTTGTGGAACCGCAGCACGATCTGCGACGACTGCGGCAGGAAGTCCGCGACCGTCGCGCGGAGGAGTTCGCTGGTGCGTGCCCCGGTCGCGTGGTACACCCGCAGCAGGTCGGGGAAGTCGTCCTTGGCGGGCCGCATCCCGGTGGTGCCGTGCTTCAGGACGTGGGCCTCGATCCCCCACCTCCGGAACTGGTCCACGTCGTACCGGGCGGCGGACAAGAGGGCGTCCACCTCCTCGACCGTCAGCAGGTGTTCCTCGGTCAGCGCCTTCGGGGGCACCCACGTCCGCTCCACGCCGTCGAAGGGGCGGAAGCCGGCGGGGACGAGGGTGTTCGGGCTGTTGTACTTGCCGCCCCAACTGTAGGCGTGCCGGATCGACGTTTCGGCGTGCAGCAGGCTCTGGGGTGCGAGTCCCCGCTTCTGCCGGTCGCCCTCGGAGGCCGGCTGCGCGACCGGACCGGCGGCCAGGTTCGCCCGCCAGCCCTCCAGCATCAGCCCGGTGACTTCCGTGGCCGGCAGGTCGGCCACCCGACCGCCCTCGTACTCGAACCGGGCGAACCGCGTGCAGTCCCTCTTGCGGCGGCGGTACTGGGCGTCGCTCCGGTTCGCCTGCACCCAGCCGAGGAACTTGGAGAGCAGGGCGGCCACGGTCAGCGCCTCGCCGCGGGCCGCCACTTGCTTTTGGCCGAGGTGTTTGCGAAACTGACCGCTAGCGGCTTCGTGGCTCACGTCGCCGACGCGACCGAAGTAGGTCTCGCCGTTGGCCTCGGTGTACCAGTAGGTGTTGCCGTTGACCTTTTTCTTGCGGAGTTTTGCCCGTCGCATGGTTACCGGATTCCGAAGGTGCTGCCGAACTCAAAACGGTAACGAAGACGGTAACAGAGTTGCGGGCCGGACTCAAGCTCGGGAGCAGTAGCCGCCGGAATCGCTTGAAATACAGCCTCTTCCGGCGAGTTTGGAACCTCGGGGGCGTTTGCGCGGCTGGTGCCGGCCCCGGTCTTCAAAACCGGCGTGGGGCGTGAGCAACGCCCCAGGTGGGTTCGATTCCCATCCGCCCCCGCTCGCCGACACCCCACGACTTCTCGAACGTCTCAGGGCCGCAATGTGGCTCGTGCCGTGACGAGCTGCGAGGTCTTCGGTACGGGGTCACGAACGCGCCCACTTGCGGAGACTGCTATGCGCACCGCGATCGTCCTGCCCGCCCGCTTCGCCTCCGTCCGGCTGCCGGGCAAGCCGCTGCTACGCGACACCGGCAAGACGCTGATTCAGCACGCGTACGAGCAGGCGACCCGCGCGAAGTGCGGCGGCCGCGTGATCGTGGCGACCGACGACGAGCGCATCCGCGCCGCGGTCGTCGCCTTCGGCGGCGAAGTCGTCATGACGCGGGCCGACCACGCCTCGGGGACCGACCGCGTCGCCGAAGTCGCGCGGACGCTCGATGTCGAGGTCGTCGTGAATTTGCAGGGCGACGAGCCACAGTTCCCGCCCGATGCCCTCGACGCACTCGTCGAACTGCTCGCGCGGCACCCGGACGCCGACGCCGCGACGCTGATGACACCGATCCGCGACCGCGACACGTACTTGAGTGCGAACTGCGTCAAGGTCGTGGCCGACGCGCGGGGCCGGGCGCTCTACTTCAGCCGCTCGCCGGTGCCGATGGTGCGCGACGGGCTGCCCGACTTCGCCGCGGAGCCGCCGCTGTTCCACCTGCACCTCGGCGTCTACGCCTACCGCCGCGGCGCGCTGTTGCGACTCGCCGCGACGCCGCCGCACCCCCTCGAACTGGCGGAGAAGTTGGAGCAACTTCGCGTCCTCGCCGCCGGCGGGGCGATCTACGTCGCGTCGATCCCGCACGCCCACCGCGGCGTCGATACCCCCGCCGATTACGCCGCGTTTGTCGAATCCGAGCGTGAGGCCCGGTCGCGCGGCTGACCGCGCCGCGCCGACGCCGTTCGCCCGCCGCTTCGGTTGGCCGCGCCCCGGCGGTTCGGTATACTCCCCGTTGGGCCGCACCCCCGGCGTGACTCCGACTGGCCCCAAGGGACGCTCTGCATGGCGAAGCACATTTTCGTGACCGGCGGCGTCGTCAGTTCCCTCGGCAAGGGGCTGACCAGCGCCAGCGTCGGCCTCCTGTTGGAGCGGCGCGGCTTGACGGTGCGGATGCAGAAGTTCGACCCGTACATTAATGTCGATCCCGGCACCATGTCGCCGTACCAACACGGCGAAGTGTATGTGCTCGACGACGGCGCGGAGACCGACCTCGACCTCGGGCATTACGAACGCTTCACCGACGCGCCACTGAACCGCGACTGCAACTTTACGACCGGCAAGATCTACCTGTCGGTCATCAATAAGGAACGCAACGGCGACTACAAGGGCAAGACGGTGCAGGTCATCCCGCACGTCACCGACGAGATTAAAGGCTGTATCCGCCGGCTCGTCACGCCCGAAGTCGATGTCGTCATCACCGAGATCGGCGGGACCGTCGGCGACATCGAGGCGATGCCGTACTTCGAGGCGATCCGCCAATTCGCCCTGGAAGTCGGCAAGCCGAACTGCCTGTTCATCCACCTGACGCTGGTGCCGTACCTCAAGGCGGCCGGGGAGTTGAAGACCAAGCCGACTCAGCACAGCGTCATGGAGTTGCGCAAGATCGGCATCCAGCCCGACGTGTTGATCTGCCGCACGGAGCGGGAGATTCCCGACTCGGACTGCGAGAAGATCGCGCTGTTCTGTAACCTCGAACGCCGCGCGGTGATTGAGGAGAAGGACCGCGAGTTCAGTATTTACGAAGTGCCGGTGAGCCTGAATAGCAACAAGCTCGACGACATCATCGTCGAGAAGCTGCACTTGACGAAGGCCGGGCCGCTGAACATCGACGACTGGAAGGCGATGCTCGAACGCATCCGCAACCCGCAACACGAAGTCACGATCGCGCTCGTGGGCAAATATGTCAAGCACCGCGACGCCTACAAGAGCGTGTACGAGGCGCTCGACCACGCCGGGATCGCCCACTACGCCAAGGTGAAAGTCGTCCGCTTCGAGGCGGAGCAGGTCGAGCACGACGGGGCCGCGAAGCCGCTGGCGCACGTCGATGGCCTGCTCGTGCCGGGCGGCTTCGACAAGCGGGGGACGCCGGGCAAGATCGAGGCGATCCGCTTCGCCCGCGAGCACGGCCTGCCGTTCTTCGGCATCTGCCTGGGCTTGCAGTGCGCGACGATCGAATTCGCCCGCAACGTGTTGGGGCTGAGCACGGCCAACTCGACGGAGTTCGACAAAGACACACCCGACCCGGTCGTCTGCCTGCAAGACAGCCAGCGCCGCATCACGCAACTCGGCGGCACGATGCGGCTGGGATCTTACGAGTGCAAGCTGACGCCGGGGACGCAGGCGTTCGCGGCGTTCCGCAGCGGCACGATCCGCGAGCGCCACCGGCACCGCTACGAGGTGAACAACGACTACCGCGAACGCCTGAGTGCCGCCGGGCTGATCTTTAGCGGCACCAGTCCGGACGGGGCGTTGGTTGAGGTGGTCGAGTTGGCCGACCACCCGTGGTTCGTCGGCATCCAGAGCCACCCGGAGTTCCTGTCGAAGCCTACG
>JANXTD010000945.1 GCA_025352585.1 Fimbriiglobus sp. | reverse complement strand
CCCGAACGACGCGATGAAGGGCGAGATCCAGGAGAGCCTGATCGGGGCCGACTACAACACCGGCAGCAAGCTCACCGCCACAGTCCTCGCCGAAGGCCCGAATACGTTCACGTTCGAGGTGAAAGCCAAGTGACGCCCGCCGCCGCGCCACCCGAGCGCATCAGCCACGCGGTGGCCCAGCAGTCACGGCCGTGCGGGCGGCCGGCGCGACGAGAAGGCGACGCCGCTGCCCGCCGCGGTTACCGCCGACTTCCTGGGCGTGAACCCGCCGCGCAACAACCGCTACGCCCTCCCGGCGACGTTGGCGAAGCCGTAGCGGTACGCCGGTAACGCTTCCGCGCCGGGGGCCGAGTTCGGCCACCCGGCGGGGCGGACTCTTTCCGATTGGGAGTGACGCGACGTGTACCGATTCGTGCTCGTTCTCGCGGTGACGGGCTTGCTCCTCGCGGCTCGGAAAGGGGTGGCGGATGAACAGTACGGCGCGACCCGTACGACCTTCGCCATCGGCAAGTTCAAGGCGTTCATCCTTCAGCCTGCGAAGCCGGCCGACGGGGCGCGGCCCTGGGTCTGGTACGCCCCGACTGTCGGCGACTACCCCAACGAGTCGAACGCGTGGGTGCTGCGCAAACTCCTCGACGACGGCTTCCACGTCGGCGGGATCGACGTCGGCGAATCGTACGGCAACCCCGCGGGTCGCGAGGCGTTTTCGGAGTTCTACCGCCACGCGGTCCGCGAGTACAAACTCGAAACCAAGGCACGCCTGCTCGCCCAGAGCCGCGGGGGACTGATGGCGTACAACTGGGCCGCGGAGAACCCCGACAAGGTTCAGTGCCTCGTCGGCATCTTCCCGGTCTGCGACCTGCGCAGCTACCCTGGGCTGAAGGTCGCGGCCAAAGCCTACGGGTTGACGCCGGCCGAGTTGGAGGCGCAGTTGTCGAAGCACAACCCGATCGATCGCCTCGAACCCCTCGCGAAGGCAGGCGTCCCGATCCTCCACACCCATGGCGACGCGGACAAGGTCGTCCCCCTGGACAAGAACAGTCGAATCGTCCTGGACCGCTACACCGCCCTCGGCGGAACGATGAAGCTGATCCTCGTCCCCGGTCAAGGTCACGCGGAAGTACCGGAGTATTTCCGGGAGCCGAAGCTCGTGCAGTTTTTGAAAGACGGCGGGTTCGCGAAGGAGCCTTCCGGGAAAACCCAGAAGTGACCGTGACGTGGTGCTCGAAGTTCGGCGGCCGCGAGTTGCCCGGAGCGTGTCCCGGAGGCTTAGCGCGTGACCATCGGCTGCTACGGCGTCCGGCCGCGGTCGAGCACGATGTGGTGGAACTTCAGGCCGCGCCGCGCCGCCCGCCGGGCCGTCGCCGCGGGCGGTGACGTGCGTCTCGAACTGCCCGTCGAAGTCCATCGCGCGCCCCCGTCCGCCGAAGTGAGTCGCCCCCCGACCGGAGGGGTAACGGGTCTGGCGGGTTCGCCGCCGGCGGTCAGGCCCGCGCGGCCCGCGTCTTGAGCGTCACGCGGTGGACGCCGAGGTGTCGGGCCGCTTGCGACACGTTGCCGCCGCAGTGCGCCAGCGCCGCCGCGACGACCGCGGCCTCGTAGGCGGCGAGCAGCGGCTGTAACACCGGACGCTCGCCGGCGTCGATCGCCCGGACCACGTGGGCCCGCAACGCCGCGGCGTCGAAGAGCGTCGCGGCCGGGGGCGTCGCCGGGGGGAACTGGTCGGGCAGCAGCGTCGCGCCGGGGCACTCCAGCACGGCCTGGTGCAGGGCGTTCGCCAGCTCGCGGACGTTGCCCGGCCACTCCTGCGCGCACAGCCGCGCCAGCGCGTCGGGGTGGATCGCCGTCACGCCCAGCGAGAGTTCGCGGGCGGAGCGGGCCAGGAAGTGGCTCACCAGGAGCGGGATGTCCTCGCGGCGGTCGCGCAGCGGCGGCAGGCGCACCGACACGACGCCGAGGCGGTAGAACAGGTCGTCGCGGAAACGGCCGGCCGCGGCGTCGGCGCGCAGGTCGCGGTTGGTCGCGGCGACGATGCGGGCGTCGGTTCGCACCGTCTCGCTGCCGCCGAGCCGCGTGAACTCCTGCTCCTGGAGCACTCGCAACAGCTTGGCCTGCGTGGCGGGGGCCAGGTCGCCGACCTCGTCGAGGAACAGCGTGCCGCCGCGGGCCAACTCGAACTTACCCTGCCGCTGGCGGTCCGCGCCGGTGAAAGCCCCGCGCTCGTGGCCGAACAGCTCGCTCTCGAGCAGCGACTCGGGGATCGCGGCGCAGTTCAGCGCGACGAAGGGGCCGGCGCGGCGGGCACCGTGGGCGTGGATCGAGCGGGCGACGAGTTCCTTGCCGGTGCCCGACTCGCCGAGGATTAGCACTGTTGTGGGCTGCCCGGCGACGCGGCCGATCAGCTTCGACACCTCGTAAATCGCGTCGGACTTGCCGATGAGCGTCCAGGGGCAACTCACGCCGGAGCCGCCGGCCGGAGGCACAGCGGCCGGAGGCACCGCGGCCGAGTCGAGGATGCGCCGCACGGTGCGCAACGCGCGCGGCAGGTCGAGCGGCTTGAGGAGATAGTCGCACGCGCCGCGGGCCATCGCCCGGATCGCCTGCTCCGTGCTGCCGCCGCCGGTGACGACGACGACCGGCACCGCCGACCCGGCCGCCCGAAGAGCGTCGAGCACTTCGAGGCCGCCCAGCCCCGGCATCACGAGGTCGCACAGCACCACGTCCGGCGCGTCGGCGGCGACGCGCTCGACGCCGCGCAGGCCGTCGGCCGCTTCGAGGACGGCGTGGCCCTCCCGCTCGAGCGCGAGCCGCACGAGTCGCCGGACGCCGGCCTCGTCGTCGATGATCAAAACGGTCGCCATGCTCAATCGGCCCCCGCGCGAACTCGCCCCCCCGAACCGGCCGGCGCTGTCGAGGGCTTCGACAGTCGCGGCCGCGGGGTGTCGAACCGTACGTCACGCCCGGCGTTGCGGCGGCGAATCGGGTTGTGCGCCGGCCGCACGAATCGGCCCCGGCTCGGTCCCTCTTGACGCCCGAGTCCCAAAGCCGCCGCCGGGCGCGAACCCCGCGTCCTGGCACGGCGCGTGCGTTAGGCGTCGGCCCAACCTCCTCCGCCCCACGACACCCAAGAAGCCCGCGATGCCGCCGCCCAAGCTGGC
>JANXTD010000937.1 GCA_025352585.1 Fimbriiglobus sp. | reverse complement strand
TTCGGCGGGGCGACGCTGCCAGTCGCCTTCGGCACCCAGGCGAAGCCCAGGGCCGGCACCTCGACGACGAGTTTCGCCGCCGGGCCGTCGAACTGCGCCGCCTTCACAGGGTCGGCCACGGCGATCGGGCCGCCGAAGTCGGCGATCTCGACGGCGGCGCGGCGGGCGTAGCCGCAGGGGTTGAAGAGCAAGTACCCCGGCACGCCCTCGGCTGCGTTGACTTGCAGCCGCGCCGCCAACCGCTCGGCCACGGCGGTTTCGAGTGACGCGAGTTGCGCGTCGAGGGGGTCGCTCGGCGGGGTGATGTCCGGGCCGCGCCGCTCGATGTCGGCCTCCACGGCGTCGAGCGCGTCGAGCGCGGCCACGTCGGCCGGCGTCGGGGGTGTGAGCATCCGGTGCAGCGACGTGAGCGAGTGCGCCGAGTCGATGCGGCGGCGCAGGCGCAGGTGCCGGGCGAAGCCGCCGACGGCGTCGGTTCGCTTCTCGGTGGTGACGCGGCGGTCGAGGGCGTCGGCGAAGAAGTCGTCGCCGGTGACGGTGCCGAGGTAGTCGCCGTAAGCGTTCTCGCTGAGGTACTTCGACACGCCGACGAACTCGCCGACGGCGGTGCTCAACTCGGTGAATGTGAGCAGTTCCTCGTAGCCGATCGCCGCCGGGTCGCCGCGGTGGGCGAGGATCGCCGTCGGCCGGGCGTCCTTCGACATCGCCTGGTGCAGCGTGTAGACGAGGTTGAAGAAAGTCAGCGGGTCCGACGCGCTGAGCGGCTCGCGGCCGACGGCGTCGATCGTCTTGCCGTCGGGGGCCGGCCAGTTCAGCACCGCGGCGTTGCGGTTGGGCGTCAGCGCACCGTCGAACGACACGAGCAGGCCGTGCTTATACCCGGCGTGACCCCACCACGAGGGGCACATCGGGTGGAACGCCGAGCGCTGCCGGCCGACGACTTCGGGGGCGACGCCGAAGAGTTCCTGCACGGTCGCCCGCGCCGCGGCGAGGTTCCACCACTGGCTCTCGGCCGGCAAGTAACTGTCGTCGCGCTCGACCTCGGCCGCGCACGCCAGATCGACACTTGCGGGGGAGTCGGGCTGGAACCGTGCCCTCAACTCCGCGAGCCGATCCGGCGGCAGTTTGCGCAAGACTTCCCCCGACGCGATCACCGTCAGCGGCAAGCCGCGGGCCAGCGAACTCGGCCACGGGGCGTCGGGCTTGTCGGCCGCCGGCATCGACCAGTCGAGCAGCGAAAAGCTCTGGCTGTTGAGGGTTTCGCGGGCGTCGCGCAACTTCTGCCCGGCGGCGCGCAGGTGCGTCAACGTCTCGGCGGGGTCGGCGAGGGCTTGCGTGATGTCGGCCCAGAAGCCGTGGACATCGAGCAGGTGCTCGTGGTCGGAGGCGTCGTACAGCCCCTCGACGAGCAGGTAGCCGTAGCCGATCGCGGCGAACGCCGTCACGCGGTCGGCCGGGGAGTCGGCGTGCGGAAGGTCGGCGTCCCGCTCGCGCAGGGCGGTGAGCATGGTGGCACGGGTGGCGGCGAGGTCGGGTTCGGCGACGAAGGCGGCGGCGTTGGCGGACTTGACGCGTTCCGCCCAGTTCTCGGCTTGGTAGAGGTGCGGGCCTTGCGGGACCGAGTAAATCGCGCCCTCGGCCGGCAGGTCGTGGTCGTAGGCGGACGCGCACGTCGGCGGGCGGTCGAGCCTGGCCAGGACGGCGGGGTGCCACAGCGCGAAGTAGCCGGCGAGCCAGGCGCTCGCCTCGTCGGCGTTCAAGGCAACGGGGTACGAGGTCGGGGGGCGGTAGGGCGAGAGCAGCAGGCCAGGGGCGTGGTTCATGGGTCGATCGTCGCCAAGGGTGGGGGCTGTCGTTATAGTAAAGCCTTCGCCCCCCCGGACCGCTTCGAGGAGCCGCCGTTGGCCCGCCCGCCGCTACGCCGCCCGACCGCGCCGGCCCGCAAGCCCGAGCCGCCGCCCGCGCCGGACACCCAGGCCGACGCCGCCGTGCGCCTCAAGGATCCGGGCCGCGTCCCCGAGGACCAGCGCGACGCCGTCCGGGCCGTGCTCAAGGCCTTCGCCGAGTACGCCGAGGGCCGCGACGAGTCCGCGCGCGAGGCGCTCAACGCCGTCGGGGTCAAGTCGCCGCTGCTCGACTGGAAGCTGCTGTTGCGCGGGCTGATCGCCTACAGCAACTCCGACGACGCGCGGGCCCTCGACAACTGGACCAAGCTCGACGCCGCCCGCCTGCCGGCGCGACTGGCCTTGCCCTTCCGGATCAAACTCGACCCGGCCTTCGGCGCGACCCTCGGCCCGGCGACAGCCACCGCCGCCCGCGCGAACCTGCTCAAACTCGAAGGCGACGCGGTGGCGCAGCGCTTCGCCGAGTTGCAGCAGGGCCTCGGCCGCGACCAGCCGATGTCGAAGGCGTTCGCCACCGTCGAGCGACTCGTGCCGCTGCTGCGCGTCCGCCGGCCGGAACTCATCCCGCGGCTGGCCAAGGTCGTTTATTGGGCGGTGCAGCGCTTCGGCGAGCCGGGCGACGTGCCGAAGTACTTGCGCCTGCTGGGCAAGCCGCCGGACGACCCCGACTTCCACCGGCTCAACGCGATGAACTACGAGGGCGGCAGCCCGGCCGAGGCGGTCGGCTACTGGTTGAAGTACGAGAAGTGGCTCGGCACGAACCCCGCCGGCGTCGCCCCGGCCACGGCGAAGCAGGCTCGCGTCTGGGTGCTGCGGCAGGCCGGCCGCATCACGGAGTTGCTGGCGGCGCGCGGCCCCGGCGGCGTGCCGGGCTTCGAGGACATCTTCGCGCAGATGTTCGGCACCAAAGGCCCGAGAATCGCCGCGGCGGTGAAGCCGGCCCCGACCGAAAGCCCGGCCGTTTATTACAAGCGGGCGCTGGCCCTCGACCCCGCCAACGAGTTGGTGGCCATCGACCTGATCGACCACCACCAGGACCGCGACGAGATCGGACTGGCGACCGCGGTGGCCGACGAGTTCTTGCGGCACGCCCCCGACTCGCTGGCGATCCTGAACCGGGCCGTGATCCTCGCGCTCATCGCCGGCGACCCGGCCGCGGCGCTGGTGCGCTTGAAGCAGGCCCACGCCCTCAACCCGCTCGACGCGGGGATTCGCGCGCGGATCGGCCTGGCCTACTTCGGCGTCGTCCGGCAGGCGCTCGCGCTGCCCAAGCCGGCCGTGGCGCTGGCCCGGCTCGACGAGGCCCGCGAGTTCGGCGGCCCCAAAGCCGCCGACTCGGTCGCCCGCGCCGTCCTCGCGCTGAAGGCCAACGACGCGGCCGGGGCGAAACTTCACGAAGGCGAGGCGTTGGCCGACCCCAAGGAGGCGCTGAGCGTCGCGCTGATGTTCGCCGCCGACGCGACCCTGGCGAAGCTCAAGCCGACGGTCAAGAAGCCGTTCGACGTCCGCCTCGCCGCCGCCTTCGCGGCCCCGCTGCCGCCCGGCACCGGCGTCGCCGCCGTCGTGGCGATGCTGCGGACCGTGTCGCTGTACCAGTTGGCCGGGCAGGTCTACCGCGGCCAGGCGACGCACCTCAAGAAGATTCACGAGCTGCTGCTCAAGACGGTCCAGGCCGACGCGGAGTCGCCGGCCGCGGAGTTCCTGATCGCCTGCGAAGCCCTCAAAGCCGGCCGGTTCCTCAAGGAGTTGGAGAAGTTCGCCGACGCCCTGGCGAGGCGGTTCGTCACCGACCCGTTCTTCCCGCTCTTCGCCGCCGAGGCGGTCTGGGGGCAGGCGAACAAGGCGGGCCGCGCGCCGGCCTACCGCAAGCTCGACGGCTACGCCCGCAAGGCCGACCGCCTCGCGCGCAGTAAGAGTCCCGAGGTGCAGCGGCAGGTTCTCGACCGGCTGCAAGTGATCGACGGCACCAACACCCTCGACGAGCTGGAGTTCTAGCGATGCCGACCCCCTACGAAGTGCTCGGCGTGCCGGCCGACGCCGACGACGCGGCCCTGCGCCGCCGCTACCTCGAACTGACGCGCGAGTTCTCGCCCGAGACGGCCCCGGCGCAGTTCGCGGCGATGCGCAAGGCCTACGAGGCGGTGCAGACGGCCGCGAAGCGGGCCGAGCACTTCCTGAGTAAACAGGCCGACGACGAAACTCTCGAAACGATCGCCGAGGACGCTACATGCCAGACGAGCCGCCGCCGCTTCCCGCTGGAGACCTTGCTGACGACCGCCCCGCCGACCCTGTCGCCGGCCGGCAAGCGCTGACGCCGGCCGCCATCGACGCGGTACTCGGCGACTTCCGCGCCTGGCTCACCAGCGCGACCGTCGCGGAGCCGACGCCGGCCGGCGAGGTCATCGACCTGAGCGCCGTCGTCGGCCACTTCACCGCCCTGCGCCACGAGGTGAACCTGCTGACCAAGGCGACGCGCGCGGCCGTCGAGCAGAGCGCCGACACGCTGAAGCTGTTGCAGCCCGCGCCGAAGCCGGAGGACCGCACGCCGGCGCTGCTGAAGGCGGTCATCGACATCGCCGACTCGCTGGCCGGGGCCATCAAGCAGGTCGAGCGCGGCCAGGCGGCGCTGCAAGGCATTCTCGACGACTGCGCGGACGCCGCCCCGCCGCCGCCGACAGCGTCGCGGCCGAGCTTCCTGCGGCGGCTGTTCGCGCCGGCGGCCGACGGCTGGGCCGAGTGGGCGGACGCGGTCGCGCAGCGCGACGCCGCACGGGACGAGGCGTTGGCGAAGCTCGCCCCGCTCGCCGACGGCCTGGCCGACGGCTACGCGATGAGCCTGCGGCGCGTCGAGAACGTGCTGCCGCAGTTCGGCCTGGAGACGATCGAGTGCGAGGGCTTGCCGTTCGACCCCGAGTTGATGGAGGCGGTCGAAGTCGTCGAGGGGACGCCCAGCGGCACCGTCGTCGAGGAGGTCCGCCGCGGCTACCTGCGCGGCGGCAACGTCTACCGGTTCGCGCTGGTCAAAGTCGCGCGGTGAGTGGCGAGTCAGCAGCGCGAACGCTCAGAGTTCCGGCCGGCTCGCTGTCATTTTCGCTCGAAGACCACCCTACCGCCGACGACCGTCATCGTCGCTTTCGTGTCGCCAATCTCCTTGGCGTCGAAAATGTCCTGGCTCAGCGCGGCGAAGTCGGCGAGCTTGCCGACGCTCAAGGAACCGCGGTCGGCCTCCTGGTGGGCCGCGTAGGCGCTGCCCAGGGTGTACGCCTCGACGGCTTGCGCGACCGTAATCCGCTGCTCCGGGAACCAGCCGCCGGGGTTCTTGCCGTCGAGTGTGCGGCGGGTGACCGCGGCGTCGATGCCGACGAACGGGTCGAGCGGCGCGACCGGCCAGTCGGAGCCGAACGCCAGCCGCGCCCCGGCGTCGGCCAGCGACTTGAAGGCGTAGCTCGACGCGCAGCGCTTCACGCCGATGCGGCCGACCGCCCAGCGGCCGTCATCAACGACGTGGTACGGCTGCATCGACGCGACGACGCTCAACTCCTTGAAGCGGCCGTAGTCCGCCGGCCGCAGGTGTTGGGCGTGCTCGACGCGGAAGCGGCGGTCGCGCGGGCCGTTCGCCTTCGCCACGTCGGCGAACAGGTCGAGCAACTTCGCGTTCGCCTCGTCGCCGATGGCGTGGATCGCGACCGACAGCCCCGCCTGGTCGGCCCGCGCCACGAGTTCGCGCATCCGCGGCGGCTCGGTGACGTAGACGCCCGAAGTCTTGGCGTCGATGGCGTAGGGTTCAAACATCTTGGCGGTGCTGCTTCCCAGCGAGCCGTCCATGAAGCCCTTGACGCCGCCGACGCGGACAAAATCCGTGCCGAAATTGCCTTCGAGTCCCAAGTCGGTCAACTCCTTCTGCCACACGATCGGCCAGCGGACATCGACCCGGCAGGTCAACTCCCCGCGCCGGGCGAGTTGCTGCAAGACGCGCATCAGCTTGCGTCGGGTCGCCGGGGAACTGCCCTCCATGTCCTGCACGCTCGTGACGCCGACGGCCGCGGCCGCGAGCATCGACGCCCGCACCGCCTCGGCGATCTCGTCGTCGCCCGGCTCGGGGACGAGCTTCTCGACGAAGTCCATCGCGTTGTCTTTGAGCACGCCACTGGGGGTCTTGCCGTCGGCGAGGCGCTCGATCACGCCGCCGGGTGGGTCCTTCGTGTCGGCCGTGACGTTGGCGAGCTTGAGCGCCGCCGTGTTGGCGACCGCCATGTGTCCGTCGTAGCGCTGCAAGAACACGGGGCGGTTCTTGACGAACGTGTCGATGGTCGCCGCGGTCGGCAATTTGCCGGCGAAGGCGCGGTCGTGGTCCCAGTTGCCGCCGAGCATCCAGCGGTCGCGCGGCAACTTGCCGTCGAACTCGGCGAGCCGCTTGCCGAACTCGGCTTCATCCTTCGCGTCCTTCAACTCGACGCGGGCGAGCTGCATGCCGCCACCGAGCCAGTGGACGTGACTGTCGTAGACGCCCGGAATGACCCGCCGGCCGCGCAGATCGACGACGACGGTTTTCGGCCCGACCGCGGCCCGAACCTCGGCGTCGGTGCCGGCGATCGCGATCCGCCCCTGCCGCACGGCGAGGGCTTCGACCTGCGGGGACGCGGCGTCAACGGTCCAGATTTTGCCGCCGACAAAGACGACATCCGCCGGGACCGCCGGGCCGGCGGCGAGTGCGAACAGTGCGAGCGACAAGAGCATGGCGACACCTGCGGCGTAACGAATCCGGAGTGTCGATGATACCGAACCTCGCGACAACTTCCCCGCCCGAACCGGGGCCGCACTTGGTAAATTGAAGGCATGACACGCGACGAAATCGGCTCGAAGTACCTCGAACAACTCCCGTACCCGCCGTACCCGGTGCAGGAGGAGGCGCTGCTCGCGTGGTTCACCGCCGAGCAGGGCGTGATGGTGTGCGCGCCGACCGGCACCGGCAAGACGCTCATCGCGCACGCGGCGCTGTTCGAGGCGCTGCACACGAACACCGTCGCGTACTACACCACCCCGCTCATCGCGCTCACCGAA
>JANXTD010000868.1 GCA_025352585.1 Fimbriiglobus sp. | reverse complement strand
CGGCGTGACCGTCGGGATGGCGAACTCGATCGCCGCGACGCCGGGCGTCTCCGGGACGAGCGGCCGGGCGGGTGCCCCGCCGGTGAGGTAATCGACGCGCCACGACAGGCCCGACGCCGGCAGCGCGCCGTCTTCGGGGTCGGCCGCGGAGCCGGCGTAGCGGAAGGTTTGCCCGGCCGTGAACAGCGTGCCGTCGGCGGGGCCGGTGACCGTCGGCACGGGGGCGCGGTCGGTGCTGACGGTCAGCGTCGCCGGCTGGCTGACGACACTGCCCGTGTCGTTGGTGACGGCCACGCGGAAGGTCGCGCCGCTGTCGGCGAGTTGCGGGTTGACCAGCGTGTAACTGGCAGCGGTCGCGCCGGGGATGTCGGTGCCGTTGCGCTGCCACTGGTAGCGTAACGGCGGCGTGCCGCCGGCGGTGACGCGGAACGTGACCGGGACGCCGGGGGTCGTCAACACGTCGGCCGGGTCGGTGGCGACGCCCGGCGCGGTGGTCGCCCGGACGCGGTAGACGCCACCCGCGCCGGGGCCGCCGTTGCCGCGCGCCGTGTACAGGAGGTCGCCGTCGGCGGTCACGTCGAGGTCGATGACGCCGCCGGCGGTCAGGTCGCTGGCGAAGTTGGTGACGGTGCCGGTCGCGCCGTCGTAGCGGTTGACCCAGCGGTTGACGAAGTCGGTGAAGAAGTAGTCGCCAACGGAGTCGGCCGGGAACGTGGGGTTCGCGGGGTTGTAGAAGGTGCCGCCGGTGATGGCGAAGCCCTGCGTTTTGGGGTCGGGGCCGTGGGCGTAGGTGTGCAGCGGCCGCGTGAAGTTGGGGTTGGCGACCGGGTCGAAGTCGCCCTCGGTCGCCGGCCAGCCGTAGTTCTTGCCGGGGGCCAGGCAATCGACTTCCTCGGTCGTACTCTGCCCCACGTCGTTGACGAACACGGTGCCGGTGCCCGGCTGCACGGCGAAGGTGAAGGGGTTGCGGAAGCCGATGGCGTAGATCGCCCGGTTGGCCCCGCTCGGCGTCCCGGCGACGCCTTCAAAGGCCGTCGGGTTGTCGGCGGGGATGCTGCCGTCGCGGTTGTAGCGCAGGATTTTCCCCAGCCGCGTGGCGAGCGACTGCGCGTTGGGCGGGTTGGCGTTCTCGCCGGTGGCCACCAGCAGCGTGCCGTCCGTGGCGAAGTGCAGCGCCCCGCCGTTGTGGTTGCTCGCGGTGCCGAGCGGGTCGAGGTCGGCCAGCACGACTTCGGTCGCCGGGTCGATGGCGTTGCCCGCCATCGTGAAGCGGCTGACGCGGTTGTTGAGCGGGTTGGCGCGGGTGTAGTAGACGTAGACGTAACCGTTGGCGGCGAAGTTGGGGTCGAGCGTGACGCCGAGCAGGCCGCGCTCGCCGGCGGTGTTCAGCCGCGCCGACAGGTCGAGCGCCGGGGTGACGACCTTGGCCCCGTTCTCGACGACGAACAGCTTGCCGGTCTGCTGCGCGACGAGGAGCCGGCCGTCGGGCGCGACTTCCAGCGCCGTCGGCACGTCGAAGCCGGTAGCGACGACCGACTCGGTGAAGCCGGCCGGCAGGACCGTCGGCGTGTCGCGGCCGGGCAAGGCTTCGAGCGTCAGGCGGGTCGGCGTGCGGGGAATCATGGGGGAGTCTCAGGGGTGGCGTCGGGCCGGTCTGATTCCGACGAGGCTGGGGGGCAGGGCGATGCAAGGATTGTGTCCGGCGAGTCGCCCGTGGCCGGGTTCGGCTGGGTTCCGTTGACGCTGCGGGGCGGCGCGCGATTCGGCGAACCGGGTCGGCAAGCTGTTCTAAGCTGCACAAGCCATACCGCCGAATCGTCCCGCCGAGAGGCTAACTATGGGCGTTCCCCCCGTCGCCGCGTCGCCGTCAGATGACAATACTGATGTCGTCACTTTCGTCCCGATCGCCACGGTCGGCTCCCCCGCCGGCGGGTTCACACTGCCTTCCCGCGGGAGCGGGGCGGGGGACCTGGGACACTTCGACGTCCTGGAAACCCTCGGGCGGGGCGGGTGCGGAGTCGTCGTCAAGGCGTTCGACCGCAAACTCCTCCGCAACGTGGCCATCAAGTTGATGGCCCCGGAACTCGCGGCCACCTCGGCGGCCCGCAAGCGGTTCCTGCGCGAGGCCAGGGCGGCGGCCGCGGTCCGGCACGAAAACGTCGTCCAGATCTACGCGGTCGAAGAGCACCCGACCCCGCACCTGGTCATGGAGTACGTCCCAGGCTCGTCGCTGCACGTGCTCCTGCGCGAGCGGGGGCCGCTCGAAACCGCCGAGGTGTTGCGCGTCGGGGCGCAGGCCGCCCGCGGGTTGGCGGCGGCTCACGACCGGGGCCTGGTCCACCGCGACGTGAAGCCGGCCAACATCTTGGTCGAGCGGAGCGGCGAAGTCCTCCGCGTGAAGTTGACGGACTTCGGCATCGCGCAGGCGGCCGACGACGCCAGCCTCACCCAGAGCGGGACGGTCGTCGGCACCCCCCTGTACATGTCCCCGGAGCAGGCGCGGGGCGGGGCGATCGACCACCGCAGTGACCTGTTCAGCCTCGGCAGTGTCTTGTACGAGATGGCCAGCGGGCGGGCGTCGTTCCGGGCCGGCGGGAGTTTGGCGGTGCTCCGGCGGGTGGCCGAGGAGGACCCCCGGCCGATCCGCGAGGTCGTCCCCGAGACGCCGGCTTGGCTGGGCGCGATCGTCGCCAAGCTCCAGGCGAAGCGGCCGGCCGACCGGTTCCAGTCGGCCGGCGAGGTGGCCGAGTTGCTCGAACGCTGCCTCGCGCAGCACCACCAGGGCGTGGCCGTCCGCCTCCCCGTCGGGGGGTCGCGCCCCCGGCGCGCGGCTCGGGTCGCCTTCTCGGTCGCCCTGCTGTCGGCCGGCCTGGCGCTCGTCACGGGCCACCTTTCGACGGTCGCGCCCCCCGGCCCGGACTCGCCGACGCCCCCGGCCCCGCCCGCCGCGACTCTTGTCGAGGCCGAGGTGCCGTCGCCGACGGCCGAGGAAATCGCCGCGGAGTTGCGGCGGCGGAACCCGTCGTTCGCCGGCGACGTGAAGATGAAGGTGGAGGGCGGCCGGTGCGTCGAGTTGAAGGTCACCAACTGCGCCGAGTTGGCCGACATCACGCCCGTCCGGCGGCTGCGGCACCTCCAGGCGTTCTCCGCCGGCAACACCCGGATCGCGGACCTCAGCCCCCTGGCCGGCCTGCCCCTCCGGTCGATCTGGCTGATGAACGACTCCGCGCTGCGCGACCTCGGCCCGCTGCGGGGGATGCCGCTGGAGTCGCTGGTGATTTGGGGCTTCCAGGGCGACGACCTGTCGCCCCTGGTTGGGATGCCGCTGAAGTCGTTGAACTGCGGCGGCGGCTACCAGAAGCTCGACCTGCGGCCCCTCCGCGGGTTGCCGCTCACGAGCCTGAACCTCAACTGCACCCAGGTGGACGACCTGTCGCCGCTGGCCGGGATGCCGTTGGAAGAGCTGATGCTCAACTCGACCCGCGTGACCGACCTGTCGCCGCTGGCCGGGATGCCGTTGAAGAGGCTGTTCGTCAACAACTCGCCCGTGACCGACTTCGGCCCGATCCGCGGGTTGCCCCTGGAAGTGATCGTCTTGGACTTCGACCCCGCCCGCGACACCGAGGTTCTCCGGGCGATCCCGACGCTCGCGACCATCAACAAGAAGCCTGCGGACGCCTTCTGGGCGGGCGGCGGCATCGACGCTCCGCGCCGCTAGTTTCCTGCCCGTCGCGCCGCCGATCGACGCCGTTTGGTTGACGCGCCTTGCCCCGCCGCGGTATCCTGACTCCATGCGGCGCGCCGTCACCCTGATCGAACTGCTCGTCGTGATCGCGATTATCGCGGTCCTGATCGGGCTGTTGCTGCCGGCGTTGCAGAAGGTACGCTCCGCCGCCGGGCGGGCGGCCGACCAAAATAACTTGAAGCAACTCGGCCTCGCCCTGCACAACTTCGAGAACGCCAATGGCCGGCTCTGTGCCTTGGTCACTGACCTGCCGACCGGCCGGCGGCGCTGGTGGTTCGGCGAGACCGGGCCGGCCGTCGCCGACCCGTTCGCCGCCTACGACGTCGATACGCCCGGCGGCACGCTGATGCCGTACCTCGAGAACAACAAGAACGCCTTTCAGAGTCCCGCCAAGTCGCCCGGCAAAGTCTTCCTGACGTACAACGGCTGTAGCGGCGGCTACGGCTACAACCACGTCTACCTCGCGCCGCAGGGCCAAGGGGTGCGGCTGGTTCAGGTCGCCTCGACGAGTCAGACAGTCGCCTTCGTCAGTGCCGTGACGTGTACTTTGCCGGCGGGCAAGACCGAGGCGGCGATGTTCGAGGCCGGCTACTGCAACCCGCCGTCGGCGCAGAACCCCGGCGTCCACTTCCGGCTCTCCGGCCGCATCGCCAACGTGTTGTTTCTGGACGGCCACGTCGAGTCGCACCACGACCCGACCCGCAACCCGCCCGGCGGCCCGACGGCGCTGCCCGCGATCCTGACCGTGCGCGACGCCGAGAACATCTTCGACTTGGGTGCCACGGACGAACTCTGGGACTTGAACTGACGTGCTGCGCCTCCACGAGCTGTCGAAGGTCTACCCCCACGGCGTCGTTGGCTTGCGGCCCACGTCGCTCGACCTCGAAGCGGGCGGCCGCCTCGCGCTGCTGGGGCCGTCGGGGTCGGGCAAGTCGACGCTGCTGCGGCTGATCGCCGGACTGGAGACGCCGACGACGGGCACGGTCACCTGGAACGGCACGCGGCTCGACCGGTTGCCGCCGCACCGCCGCGGGGTCGCGTTCACCGCCCAGCGGCCGGCGCTCTACCCGCAACTCACGGTCGCGGAGCAACTCCCGGCGTCGCCGCGGCGGGCCGACGCGGTCGCGTTGCTGCGGCTCGACCCGCTGCTGACGCGGCTGCCGGCGACGCTCTCCGGGGGCGAAAAGCAGCGGGTCGTTTTGGCGAAACTGGTCTGCGGCACCGCGTCACTCTGGCTATTGGACGAGCCGTTCGCGTCACTCGACCCGGTGTTCCGGGCGGAATTCCGGCACGATCTGCACTTGCTCGCGGAACTCTCGGGGGCCACAATGATCGTCGTCACGCACGACCCGACGGACGCCTTGGCCCTGGGCCGCCGCGTCGGTGTGCTGGGCGACGGGACGTTGCAGCGACTCGGCACCCCCGAGGAGTTGCACGCCCGCCCCGGCAACCGATTCGCGGCGTTTTGCCTGGGGCAAATGAGTCTCGTGGACGGGGTCGTGTGCGGCGACGAACCGGCGGAGCGGTCCTTCCGCTCCGCCTGCGGCCAGGT
Source organism: Fimbriiglobus sp. (assembly GCA_025352585.1). Classification (GTDB taxonomy): domain Bacteria; phylum Planctomycetota; class Planctomycetia; order Gemmatales; family Gemmataceae; genus Fimbriiglobus. The sequence goes on along the minus strand of JANXTD010000868.1, from coordinate 831 downwards.
AGTGACCCCCTTGCAAGGGGTCGGGCCGTGGCCGGCCCGCCTGACGCTCGGCTTGCGACCCGAAGACTTGCGCCCGGTGCCACCCGGCACGGTACCCCGCCCCGGCGAGGTGCTCACCGCGGGGTGGCCGGTGGTTTTCGCCGAGCCGGGCGGCGGGGGGTGGCTGGTCACCGTGGCGCGGGGTCGGACCCGGCTCCGCGGGGCGTGGCCGGCCGGTTCGCCGCCGGGAATCGGCACGCCCACGGACTGGGTCTTCCCGACCGACCGGTGCGAGTGGTTCCCGACGCTATAATGAGGCACGCCGGGCGGATTCGCCCCGCGACCTGGAGAGTTGTCATGGCCAAAGCGAAAGTCGTCCCCGTCATTCCCCTCGAAGACAAGAAGCGGGCGCGCGCCAAGGAACTGCTTAAACTGGTCGACTTGATCCAGGAAGAGAAGAAGATTTCCCGCGAGGTCGTCTTCAGCGGCATCGAGGCGTCGATCAAGCTCGCGGCCGAGCGGCACTTCAACGTCGAGGACGGGGCCGAAGCCGCCGAAGGCGTGTACGTCCACATCGACCGCGCCACCGGTGACATCGTCGCCCGCTACGGCGACAAGGAAGTCGAGCCGGACGACCTCGGCCGCATCGCCGCCCAGTCGGCGAAGCAAGTGATGATCCAGAAGGTCCGCGAGGCCGAGTCGGACACGGTTTACAACGAGTACAACAGCAAGAAGGGCGACCTGATCGTCGGCACCATCACCCGCATCGAGGCGGGGTCGGCCATCGTGTCGCTGGGCAAGTCGGAGGCGCTGCTGCCGCGCAGCGAGCAAATCCCCGGCGAGACGCACCAC
>JANXTD010000861.1 GCA_025352585.1 Fimbriiglobus sp. | reverse complement strand
GGAAATCACTAACCAGAAGCGCAACCGCATCTTTTGCGCGGACCGCATCAACGAGCTGCTCGACAAGCCGCTCACGCCGGGGGAGTAGGGCACGTCCGGCGGTGCATCTCGACGGTCAGGTCGGCGATGCGCTCGCTCAGGGCCTTGACCGCCTCGGTCAGGGTCGTGTTCTGCCGCATCAACTCGAGCATCCGGGCGGACTCAGTCGCGGCCTCGTCCTGCCGGCGGGTCGCGGCGGTGGCGAGGTCCTCGCGGTGCTGGGCGTCGGCGTCGGCGTGGGCCTTGTCGCGGTCGGCCTGCCGGGTCTGCGCCAGCAGGATCATCGGCGCGGCGTACGCGGCTTGCAGGCTGAACGCCAGGTTCAACAGGATGAACGGGTACGGGTCGAAGGTCGTGAACCCGGCGACGTTGACGGCGACCCAGACCAGCACGATGGCGGTCTGCAAGGCGAGGAACAGGGGCGTGCCGAAGTAGCGGGCGAACGCCTCGGCCCTGGCCCCGAACCAGCCGTCGCCGTAGATCGACGCGAGGTGGTCGTGGACGCGGTGGAAGCGGCGGTGGTGGTCGGCGGACAGGCTCATGCGGACTCCGGTGGCGAGCCCCGTGACGGCGTTAGGATATGACTTCCGCATCCTGCGTCATGGCTGGAAGAGCGAGCCGCGTTCGGGCAACGAAATATCTTGCCATCGGCGACGCGGACTGGTATGATACTGTTGGTCAGAACGCCATTGTTCACGCGACTGAGATCCGCCAAGGAGTCGCCGATGGTGTCCGTGACGCTCCGCCTCCCCGAGATCGACCCCTTGGGCGGCTGCTTTTTGAGACGCCACCACGCTCAGTTCCTGGAGTACGTGTGTGAAGTCTTCTTGAATCCGCGGCTCGAGCCGTCCCACTCCGGGTACCTGGAACTCTGTTTTGAAGTCGAGGGCGGAGTCGTTTCGCGGGGCGGAGAATTGCGCGGCTTGATCCAACTTGCGAAAGCCCATTACCACAACGCGACCGTGCAGGTCAGTTACTTTGGTGGGTTAGAGTCTTTTTAGCAGCGTTGTCCCGTCGGAGTGACTGACGGGCCGTGGTCCAACCGTCAGCGGGAGCAACCGATGCAGTACATAACTGTGAATAATCAGGCCATTGAGTACGACTTCAACGCGGCCGAGGACGCTTTCTTGGCCAAGCTTGAGGCACTTCTCGTGGACGACTCCGTATCGCCCGACCAGATGGGGGCAGTATTCTACGGCGTCGAAAACCCCGCCCTCGACCCCCACGCCCTGCCGGGACGCGCCGTCATCACCAAGGCGTCGCTGCGAGACCCGCTTTTCCTAATTGGAATCGACTGCCTGTCGCGTAAGGACATTCGCCTCGGCCGCATTGACCTCGCCCAGGCGCACGCCGCCTACACCGTGGACGTGCCGACGGCCGCGGAGCAACTCGGCGTCTCGCCGCAGGCGGTGCGGGCGGGCATCGACTCGTTCAAGTACGACGCGCTCTTCGCCAAGGGGCAGTGGTGGATGCGGCCCGAAGCCGTCGCGTCGCTGCGGCTCAGCCGCGTCGGCGGGCGGCTCAAGCGGGTCACCGACCCGTCGTAGCCCGCTACCGCGATTGTGGCCGCACTGCTGTGCGGCTATAGTCCGCGCATGGAGACGCCCGCAGTTCCGCCGCCGCTGTTCGCCGATGTCGTCTTCGACCGGCCGTTCGACCACGCTTACACCTACGGCGTGCCCGAGTCGTTGCGCGCGACTGTCGGCGTCGGCAAGCGGGTCGCCGCGCCGTTCGGCCGCGGCGACACCGCCACGGAGGGGTACTGCATCCGCCTGAGCGGCGACGCCCCGGTGCGCGAGGTCAAGGCGATTACGGCCGTCCTCGACGAGGCGGCGCTGCTCGACGAACACCTCTTGAAACTGACGCGGTGGATGGCCGACTACTACCTCGCGGGGTGGGGCCAAGTGCTGCACGCCGTCGTCCCCGCCGGGGTGCGCGACCAGGCGGGGACGAAGACCGTCACCTACGTCGAACTCGTCGCCAAGGAGGCGCTGCCGAACCCGCTGCCGGGGGTCACGCCGAAGCAGAAGGCGACCCTCGACCGGCTGAAAAAACACGGCGGGCCGATGGAGTTGACCCAACTGTCGCGCGAACTCGGCACCGGTACTGCCCCGGTGGCGAGTCTCGTCACGAAGGGGCTGGTGCGCAAGTTCACCGAGCGTATCGACCGCTTCGACCCCGAGAGTGTCACGTCGCTCTC
>JANXTD010000849.1 GCA_025352585.1 Fimbriiglobus sp. | reverse complement strand
GCCACGGGGTCGGCGGCGTCGGTGTCGGTCACGGTCAGCTCGGGCGCGACGACCCGCGGGCCGTCCCCGGTGAACGCGGCCCCGACATCGCGAGCGTTCACTAGCAGTTGCGCCCCGGCCACGAGACTGGCGGACGCGATCGAGAGGCTCCGCAACGGGAAGGCGTTCGGCTCCGCGACGGTCAGCGTCCGCGTGTCGAGAACCTGTTCGGGCAGGCTGCGGCCGTTCTTGGTCAGCCCGACGGTAAGCCGCAGCGTGAGGGTGCCGCCGAGGCGCGAGATGGGGGCGTACAGCACCGACCGCAGGACGTTCTGGAAGTCGGCCGTCGTTTCGGTTTCCTGGAACGCGGTCAGGATCAGTTGGCGCGACCCGCGGTCGTAGCTGGCGTCGATGGTCACGCCGGCGGGGATTACGGGGGTCAGTGGGCCGTCGAAGAAGTCGTTCACGTCCCGGCCGGCCGGCGCGGGGCCACGCAACAGGCTTACACGAATGACCCGGACGCGGGTGCCGGCTTCGAGATTCAGCGTCGCGTCGAGGTACGGCAGGATCGAGCGGTTGAAGTTGTTGACCTGGGTGCGGTTGCCCGGCGGGATGAACAGGCCGACCGGCGGCGGGTTGGCCGGCAGGGTCACGTCCCGGCGGAGGGCGGAAATCCCCGTGCCGGGCCGGGACACGAACACCGACAGCGAGTGGGCGTCGTTGTCGAACCGCCTGGTGATTTCGACGAGGCCGAGTGCCGTGTTGATCTCCGCGGTCGGGCCGACCAGAATCACCTCGCGGCCGTCGTTCACCTCGACGACCACGGACGACCCGGCCACCACTTCGGGCGGGAGCCGCAGCCGGATCGTGCTGTCACTTTGCAGCGACACGCGGAGGCGGGCGCTCGCGTCGAACTGCGCGGCGGGGTCGGCTACGCTGATGCCGCCGAGTTGCCGCGGCTGGTTCACGGCCGGCACGGTGAACGTCGCCGGGGCGTTGATCACCGGCGGCGGGAAGACGGGGTCGATCGGGCCGAGCGGCGCGCCGGACGTGCTCGGGAAGAGTTCGTCGTTGATGACCGGGCGCAGGCGGTACGGTTGCCCCGGCGTCGCCTGGGCGTCCGGGTTGCGCACGATCAACGTCCCGATGCCGGTGGCGCGGTCGAACGTTTGGCCCGGTTGCAGGTTGCCGAGGACGGTCGTGGCGAAGCGGAAGCCGCTGTCGTTGATCGCGAAGCCGACGCTGACCTGCCGCAGGTCGGTCTGGGCGGTGGTCATCTGGTAGCGCACCAGCACGTCGTTCGTGGGGCTTGCGGCGACGCGGTCGGCGGACAGGATGCGCACTGTCGGCGCGGCAAGGACCGGCACCAGTGCCGGAGGAGGCGGCGCGGCCGTGTCGGTGAACAGCGCCGGAATCTGGTAGTTGTTCGGTCCGAACGGGATCAGGAACGCGGTGCCGCTCACGGCGAGCTGGCCGTTGAACCGCAGCACGACGGAGGCGTCGACGACGCCCAGGAGCGTGGCCCGGAAGGTCAAGAAGCTCTGGCTGGGGTTCGCGTTGTTCAGCACGCCGCCGACTTCGACCGACGCGAGTTCCTGGCCGCCGATGTTGGTGGCCGGGATCACGACCCCGCCCCTGGCGACGCCGAGCAGCCCGAAATCGACATCGGGGAAGCGGACTTCGGGGATGACGATGTCGGGGATGCGCACGGCCAGCCGGGCGTTGAACGAGATCTGCGCCAGGCTGACGTTCAGGTTCAGCGTGCCTTTCAGGAACCCGTTGTACAGGTTCACCTCGACGAACACGACGACCGACGAGAGCTTGGGGTCGGCGGGGTTGAAGAAGAAAGTGATCGACCCCTTCGCCAGCGGGATGAAGTCGCCGACCATGCTCACCGTGCCGTCGAACCGCAGCGTGTTCGCCGCCAGGTCGAGGCTCACGCCGACGGTCCCCTGCACCAGCGACACGGACTTGGTGCCGATCTTGTACGACGGCCCGGCGGTGAACGTGACCGACCCGGACAGTTGCAACGCACTCGGGGTACTCAGGTTGTTGAGG
>JANXTD010000835.1 GCA_025352585.1 Fimbriiglobus sp. | reverse complement strand
TTGGTGCTGAACAGCCACCGCTTGACGAAGCCGGGCGCGTGGCCGTGCTCCAGGTCGTGATGGCTGTCTCCGTGGGTGCGCTCGTGAACGCTTGCCGACATAACCTATGCTCCCCTGCGCTGCCGGATGTGGGTCAACGCTGCAACTCTGCAACCGCCGTTGGGCGGGCCGCGCCGATTCCCGCGATTGCCGCACTTCGGGCGGTCCCGCGGCCGATAAGAGGGGTGTCGAACGCGGCCGGGTCAGGGACGACCCGCGGCGATTCGGTGCTCGGGGACCCGGCCACGGACGGCCCGCGTCCCCCGTTTCCGGGACCCGCGAGGATCACACACATGAAGCGCTTACTGTACGCGGTCGTCGCCGCCGCCGTCGCCGTGCTCACGGCCGCCGGCGACGCCTCGGCCGCCGGCCCCCTCAACGGGGTCGCCCCGACCGGCGTCTACGCGCCCGCCGCGCCCGACGGCGTCGAGGCCCGCTACGGCGTCTTGCCGTGGCTCCGCAAGGGCTTCTTCTTCAAGACCGGCGGCGGCTGCGCCGGCTGCGGCCAGCCCAACGGCGGCTGCGGCGGGCCGGGCCAGCCGGGCTGCGGGCCGGTCGCGCCGGTCGGGGCCGGCGTCCCCGGCTACCCCCAACAGGGCCAGCCGGGGGCCGGGATGCCGGGGACGCTCGTGTTCCCCAACCACCCCTTCGCCCGCAGCCCCCGCGACTTCTTCAGGTACGAAAAATAACCGGCCGGCCGCGAGGTCTGCCGTTCTTCCCGCCCGCGGAGCCGCAAGGCCCGCGGGCGGTTTTCGTCCGTCAGTAGCCGACGATCAGCACGCGGCCGTCGGGCTGCGTCAGCCGCCAGTTCTTCGCCGTCTTCTCGATGGTCCGCGGCTTGTACGTCAGCGCCAGGTCGGTCGCCCGCCGCACGACTTCGTCCGGCCACGGCTCGCCCGCCGGCGTCGTCGGCGCGGGCCGCGCCGTCAAGAGGCGCGACAAGTCGGCGGGCGGCGGCGGCAACGGAGGCAGCAGGTTCGCCCCGCGATCGACGGCCCGCGCGTCGTCGCCGGCGACCGTCACCGCCAGCACCGGCACGCGGTACTTCAAGCTCACCGTCACCGCGGCGTCGGGGCTGACACTCACGCCCGTCACTTCGGCGACCCACGGGTGCTTCGAGAACACCGCGGTGAGTGTCGCGGCCAAGTTGGGATCGACGGCTTGCAGGGTCGCGCCGGCGTGGCCGAGGTGTTGGGCTTCGCTCAGAAAGGTGACGCGATCGAGGCCCGGCGGCGGCTCGACGTGGAGGTCGGTGAAGGCGACGGTGTAGCGGTCGCGCGGGGCGACCTGCCGGCCGGCCGACTCGCCGAGGCGGGCAATCGCGTAGACCACGCCGACGATCACGGACGCGGCGACGGCAATCTTCAACGTGATGCTCAGCAGTGGCCCGGCGGTCCCCTGTCGCGGGGCCGGGGCGTGGGCGTGGGCCGGGGGCGACTCGGCCGCCGGCTTGGGCTTCGACGACTTCTTGCGGGGGGCCGCCATCGGGCGCGTCCTGCGGGCGGTACGGGGGCATCCTGACGCCCCGATTATACCAGTTCGCGGATCGCCGTGCCCTCGGCCAGGTGCTGCGGCCGGCCGGTCGGGTCGAGCACGTTCGTCGTGTCCGGGTTCAGCCCCAGGCTCGTGTACAGGGTCGCGAACATGTCGCCGAAGGTCACCGGCCGGTCCTTGGCGTACTCGCCGAGGCGGTTCGTGCTGCCGACGACCTGCCCGCCCTTGATGCCGCCCCCGGCGAGCAGGGCGCAACTGACTTGCGGCCAGTGGTCGCGGCCGGCTTCCTTGTTGATGCGCGGCGTGCGGCCGAACTCGCCCCAGGCGATCACCGTCACGTCCTGCAACATGCCCAGGCGTTCGAGGTCCCAGACGAGCGTCGAAAGCCCCTGGTCGAGCTTGCCGCCGTGGTCGCGCACCAGGTCGAAGTTCTTCGAGTGGCTGTCCCAGCGGCCGTAGTTCAGCGTCACGCACCGCGCCCCGGCCTGCACCAGCCGGCGGGCCATCAGGAACTGGTCGTTCGCCGTCGGCGTGCCGTCGGCCTGGTACTTGTACGGCTTGCCGTTGCCGTAGCGATCGACGATCCGGGGGTCTTCCTTCGACAGGTCCATCGCGTCGCGCAGCTTGCTCGACAGCAGCACGTTCATGGCCCGCTCGGTGTGCGCGTCCATGCCCTTCAAGGCCCCGCCGGCGTCGAACTCCTTGCGCAGGTGGTCGAAGTTGGCGAGCAGTTTCTTGCGGTCGCCGAGTTGCGCCGAGTTGACGGCGCTGAGCCGCATGTTGGCCATGTCGGGGCCGGTCGGCGTGAAGGCGGAGAAGGGGCTGCCGAGGAAGCCGGGCTTGCCGGCGTCGGCCCACGGCATGTGGCCGCACTTGTCCGCGAGGCCGACGAACGGCGGCACGCTGGCGTCCACCGGGCCGAGGACTTTCGACAGCGTCGCGCCGAGGCTCGGCCGGCCGCCCATCGCCGACAGGGAGCCTTCGCCGTAGCCGGTGGTACACTGAATCGCGTCGTGGCCGCCGCGCGCGCCGACGATGCTGCGGACGATGGCGAAGCGGTCCATCATGCGGGCGATGCGCGGCAGGCACTCGCCGATTTCGATGCCGGGGACGTTGGTCTTGATGGGGCTGAACTCGCCGCGGATCTCGGCCGGGGCGTCGGGTTTGAGGTCCACGAGATCCTGGTGCGGCGGCCCGCCCCCGAGGAAGACGTTGATGACGGCCTTGTGCCGCGTCGGGGCGAAGGCCGGGTTCTCCGCGGCGGCGCGGGCCTCGGCGCGGTGGATGTCGGCGAGGGTCAGTGTGGCGGAGCCGAAAGCGAACGCGCCGATCTTGATGGCACTCCGGCGGGTGACGCCGTCGCAGTAGCGGGAGCCGGGGCCGAGGATGGTGAGCACGGGAGAAGCCCCCAAGGTGCAGTCAGGCGGGATGAGACGTTCAGGCAGGTGCGGAAATGTTAGCCCCCTTCGGACGGGATTGCAAGCGCAAAAGGGTCGCGTCCGGTTTCGGTGGCTCCGTCGCAGGCGCGTCTTATCCGTCTTGTTAGCCGGACGCGCAAGCGACGGGAGCAAGTCCCGGTGGACAATGCTGGGGCTCCGCCGCAGGCGCGTCTTATCCGTCTTGTTAGCCGGACGCGCAAGCGACGGGAGCAAGTCCCGGTGGACAATGCTGGCGGGGGGAGGACCAAGCCGTCAACACCCATCGACATCGTTCACCGGGACTTGCTCCCGTCGCTCGCGCGTCCGGCTAACAAGAGGTCGCCCGCGCCCGCCGGCTTAGTTCCCCGCTTGCCGCACGAGGCCCGCCTGTTGGCGGTAGTACGCGGCCCAGCGCCGCACGGTCGCGTCGGGGTCGGTGCGCTCCAGC
>JANXTD010000750.1 GCA_025352585.1 Fimbriiglobus sp. | reverse complement strand
CGATGTTGGCGAGCGGATGCGGTACCGTCAGCGGCCGCGAACCTTGCACCCGCCCGCTTCGACCCTCGCTCGCGCGTCGGGCTAACAAGAGTCGTCCGGCGGCGTGGGATTGACCGGCGGGCGGCTCCGGGGTATGACTTGGATTGACGAACGCTCCGAACGCCGCTGACCGAGGGGGCTGGCCTTGAACGCCGTGCCGCCGGGACCGTACCGCATCTTCCAGGGGGACGCCGACGCGCCGCCCCGCCTCGCGCCCGAGCCGGCCGACGACGCCGCGGTGCTGGCGACGCTCGACCCCCACGCGGTCGCCGTGCGCGAACTGCTGCGCCCCGCCGGCCCGCCGCCCGCCGGCCGCACGCTGGAAGTCTTCTCTCGCGCCTGGTTCGAGGAACTGGAGGCCAAGCGCTACGCCGCGCCGGGGAGTTGGCTGCGGCGGGCGCTCGAGTTCTCCCGGCACCCGCACGACACCATGCTGATGATGGGGCCGGGGGCCGGCACCGACGCGTTGCAGTACCAGCGCCACGGCACCGCGGTCACCATCTGCACCACGCCCGACGACTGCCCGGCCCTGATCCGCCGCAACTTCGAGCAGCGCGGCCTGAGCGTGCGCGTCGGCCGGGCGCAGGCCGACGGCGGCTTGCCCTACGAGGCGGGCCGCTTCGACCTGGCCTACCTCAACTGGCTCAACGCCCCGCCACCGGACGCCGCCGCGCGCGTGGCCGAGGTCTACCGGGTGCTCAAGCCCGGCGGCAAGGTCTTCGTCCTCGCGCCCGCGCGCTACGACGCCGGCTTGTGGCAGCGCGTGCTGACGCCGTGGCGGTTCCGGTTCGCCGGCGGCGCGCTGAGCGACGGCCCGCGCTACTCCGGCCGCGCGCTGCGCCGGCTCTTCGGCGAGTTCGCCGACCCGCTGACCCTCAAGCGCCACCTGCGCCGCTCGGAGTTGCCGTACCTCTGGCGCTCGTCGCCGCTGGGCGTGATGCAGCGGCTCATGGGCCGGGTGCTGGTGCTGAAGGCGTTCAAGCCGATCGCCGCGGCGCTCGCCGGCCCGGCCCCGCTGCCGCGGGCGGCGTGACTCCCGACGAGTTGCGGCGGACCGCTCCGCCCGCCGCGAATCCCAGGGCCACCGATGTCGGAGCGCACCAAGAGCCTCACGCTGTACGCCTCGAAGTGCGTCGCCGCGGCCGGCATCGTCTTCCTGCTGGCCGAGTTGCTCGGGCACGCCGAGGTCGCGTGGTGCCTGGTGTCGGCGGTGCTCGTGCTGTCGCCGGACAGCCGCGAGGCGGTGCCGCTCACGCTGGGGCGCGTCGGGGCCAACCTCGTCGGCGGGGCGTGCAGCCTCGTCGGGCTGCTGAGCGGCCTCCCGGACGTGGCCGCGATCTGCCTGACCTACGTCGCCACGATCGCCGCGTGCGCCGCCGTCGGCCTGACGGCGAGCAGCCGCGTCGCGCTGGCCGCCGTCACGATCCTGATGCTGCAACACCGCCCCGACGTGCCGCTGTGGCGGAGCGTGCTCGAGCGGCTCGTCGCCGTGGTCTTGGGCTGCGCCGTGGCCCTGCTGGTGACCGTCGCCTTCGACCGCCGGCTGCCGCCGCTGCGGGCCGACAAGCCTTGACCGGCGCGCCGAGAAAAGTCGCGCTAGACGAACTGCACGTCGAGGATCGAGAAGTCGTCGTCCAACACCGGCGAGCCGTTCATCGCGATGATTTGCTGGTGCAGGTCGTCCATGACCGTCGCCGGCGTCTTCGTCACCAACTCGGTAAACGTCTGCACGAACTCCGTGTACGTCCAGTCGGTGCCGTCGGTCTTGTGGATCTCGTGCGCGCCGTCGCTGTACAAAAACAGCCGCGACCCCGGCGGGACGACGCACTCGCTCTCGTCGAACGACGGCCACGGCATCATGCCGATCATCGGCCCCTGGCTGTCGAGTTGCTTCGGGGGCGTCCCGGTCGGCTGGTCGCCGGCGAACAGGAACGACGCGGGGTGGCCGGCCCCGGAGTACGTCAGCTTCCGCGTCGGGGTGTGGTAGACGCCGTACCAGGCGGTGAAGAACTTCTCGCCGTGCTTCTCGCACGGGAACGCCTCATTCAGCCCGAACAGCACCTCGCCCGGCTTCTTGAAGTCGGTGTTCGGCAGCGTCCCGGTGCGCAACACGTTGAGGACCGTCGTGCCCAAGAGCGCCGACGCCATGCCGTGGCCGGTCACGTCGAGGACGTACAGGGCGAGGTGGTCGGCGTCGAGGGTGTGGTAGCCGAGCGCGTCGCCGCCCATCTGGGCCGTCGGCACGAAGCGCCAATCGACCGACTTGATGGCCGGGTGTTGGCCCGCGCCCCACGGCTTGGCGAGCAGGCTGCGGACGTAGCGGTCGGCGGCGGCGAACTCCTCGGCGAGCCGCGCCTTGCCCTCGGCGACCTCCTTGTACGCCGCGTTGCGCTCCTGGAGCAGCATGTAGGTGCGCGAGTGGTACTTGATGCGGGCGATCAGCTCGATCGGCGCGGGCAGCTTGACGAGGTAGTCGTTGGCCCCGCGCGCGAACGCCTCGGCCTTCGTCGTCGCCTCCTCCTTCGAGGAGAGCACGATCATCGGCGTGTCGGCGGTCGCGGGGTTGGCCCGGAAGAACTTGACCAGCATCAGCCCGTCGATGTCCGGCATGACGAGGTCTTGGAGGATGACCGTCGGCTTGAATTCGTTGGCGGTGCGGATGGCCAATCGCGGGTCGGGGCAGAAGAGGAATTCGAGGCCCGGCACCGCGACGAGCATCTGGCGGATCGCCTCGCCGACCATCGGCTGGTCGTCCACCAACAGAACGCGGATGGCGTCGGCACTCATGGCGGGGGCAACTCGTCGGCGAGGGGGATCGCGGCGGCAGGTTCGTGGTCGGCGTCGGCGGCGTGGCAGCCGTGCGCGACCGTCACCCCAATTGATATCGCCAGCGCCGCGAACGCCCAACGGGCGCACGCCAACGGGGTCCAGGGAAGTGCCGGGCGGGCCGTCAAGGTGCGCATCAGTTGGCGGCCGGCTTGAGGTGCTCGGCGAAGAACTTCATCTGCCGCTCGTGGCTGTCGCGGGCGTCCTCGCCGAGCCAGCCGTGGCTCTTGCCGCGCATCGGCACCAACTCCGCCGGCACCCCGGCCGCCTTCAACTTGGCGTGCAGCCGCGTCGAGTGGACGTAGGGCACCACGAAGTCGGCGGTGCCGTGGAAGATCAGAAACGGCGGGGCGTCCTTAGTGACGTACTCGACGGGGCTGGCCTTGCGGAAGAGTTCCGGCCGCTTGTCGAACGTCCCGCCCAGCAGCGGCTTCATGAACGCCTGCTCGATCCCCGGCGTCTCGGCGTACAGCGACAGGTCGGACGGCCCGAAGAAATCGACGACGCACTTCACCTGGCTCGACTGCTCCGCGTAAAGCTCGGTGTCGAACCCCGCCGACTTGTCGGCCGTCCCCAGTAGCGCCGCGAGGTGCCCGCCGGCGGAGAAGCCGACCACGCCGATGCGCTCGGGGTCGATATTCAACGCCTTGGCGTTGGCGCGCAGGTAGCGCACCGCCGTCTTCACGTCCTCGATGTGAGCGGGGAACTTGTGCGCCGGCGCGAGCCGGTAGCCGACGCTCGCGGCGACGTATCCGCGCGAGGCGACCTCCTCGATGAAGCTGCGGGCCGCCGCCGTTTCCTCGGGGAGTCCGAGTTCGGCCCAGGGCACCGGCCGCGACAGGTTCTTGCGGCTGCCGCCGGTCCAGGCCCCTCCGTGCAGCGCGACGACGCAGGGGAACGGCCCCCTCTCGGCCCCCTTTTCGGCCTTGGGCGTCGCCAGGTCGAGGTACAGTTTCTCGCCGCCGGCCTCGCCGTAGACGATGTCGGCCTTCGTCGCGGCATCCAGGCGCTTCGGCTCCGCGGCCATCAGTTGGCCCCCGACGAGGATTGCGAGGGCGCAAGCAAGGCGACCGACCATCGTGTCCCACTCCGCGAAAGGCGTTGCCGAAACCTCGACCCGGCGAATTCTAGGCGGGCGGGGTCGCGTCAGAGTACCGCTTCGACGAATTCCACCTCGGGGACGCGCGCCTTCAACTCCGCTTCGAGTTCGGCCAGCAGCGCCGGCAGCCCCGCCGGGCAACTCGCGCACGCCCCGGCGAGCCGCAGCGAGGCGATGCCGTCCTCGACCGCGACGACGACCATCTCGTCGGCGTCCAGCCCCATCGCCGGGGCGACGTGGTCGCGCAGGGCGACGTGAACCCGCTGCATCAAGTCGGTCACGGCAACTCCTCGCAAGCCTTGGTGGCGGCCGCAACGTCGGCGGTCAACTGCTCGACGAGCGCCTCGACGCCGGCGAACGGCCGGGTCTCGCGCAGCCGCTCGACGAACTCGACGGCGAGCCGCGTGCCGTACAGGTCGCCGGCGTAGCCGATCAGGTGGACCTCGATCTTGCGGGCCAGCTCGCCGAAGGTCGGGTTCGGCCCGACGTTGGCCGCCCCGGCGTAGCGCGTGCCACCCACGGTCGCCCGCACCGCGTAGACGCCGTCAGCCGGCAACAGAGTCGCCGTCGTCCCCAGGTTGGCCGTCGGGAAGCCGATGGTGCGACCGCGTTGCGCCCCGGTGACGACCTCGGCGGCGACGCCGTAGGGCCGGCCGAGCAGCGTGCGGGCGTCGGTCACGTCGCCGCGTTGCAGCGCGGCGCGGACGCGGCTACTCGACACGACCTCGCCGCCGACGACCCGCGGCGGCACCTCCTCGAACGCCACGCCGGCCACCGCACACAGCGCGCGGAGCGCGGCGGTGTCGCCGGAGCGGGCGCGGCCGAAGCGGAAGTTGTACCCCTCGACGACGGCCTTCGCCCGGAACAGCCCGCAGACGACGTCCTCGAAGAACGCCTCGGGCGTGAGGCTCAGCAGCCCCGCGTCGGTCTGCAAGACGGCGACGTGGTCGGCCCCCGCGGCGGTGAGCCACTGCACGCGGTCGGCGAGCGTCGAGAGCGGCAGCCGGTGCGACGACGGGTTGAGCAGCTTGGCCGCCGGCGGGTCGAAGGTGACGACCACGGCCGGCCCGCCGAGTCGCGCCGCCCACGCCCTGGCCCCGGCGACGAGCGCCTGGTGGCCGAGGTGGACGCCGTCGAAGTTGCCGACGGTCACGGCCCCCCCGGTGAGGGCCGCGGGCGGGTGGGTCATCCAGTGCAAAGTCAGCGTCGCCATGCGGGAATCTTACGGACTCTTGGCGAGCCGGAAGCGTGAGCGCCCGGAGTTCTTCGGCCCCGCCGCAGGCGCGTCTTGTTCGGCTCTTGTTCGGCTCTTGTTAGCCGGACGCGCGAGCGACGGGAGCAAGTCCCGGTGGACGACGCCCGCGGGTGGTGACGGCTTCATCTTCTCCCATCGACATAACCCACCGGGACTTGCTCCC
>JANXTD010000736.1 GCA_025352585.1 Fimbriiglobus sp. | reverse complement strand
GAAACCGTCCGCGCCGCTGTCGGCCGCGGGGAATCGGCCCTGGAACGTGTTCGCCCGCCAGACGCCGCCGTCGCCCTGCTTGGCACTGCCCCAGCAGAATTCGTGGCCGACTAGTGGTCTGCGGCGGGAGTTTGCTTGGGGTAAACTCGGTGCATCTTCTTGCGGGCGTCGGCGACCTTGAAGCACCACGCGATCTTCACCCCGGCCTCGTTCCGCGCGTCCTGCCACGCCTTGACCTCGGCCGCCAGCGTCGCGGCGTCCGGGATGCGCCGGTTCAGGCACTGCCGGGACAGCACGCTCAGCTCCAGCTCGGCCATGTTCAGCCACGACGCGTGCTTCGGCGTGTAGTGGAACTCCAGCCGCGCCGCCAGCCGCCGCGCCTCCGCCGGCGGGAACGACTCGTAGAGGGCCCCGACCGTGTGCGTGTTCAGGTTGTCCAGCACCACCCGGATGACCTCCGCCTCCGGGTACCACTCGTCGCACAGCCGCCGCATCTGCTCCGCGAAGTCCCGCTTCGTCCTCCGCTCGGTCACCGTCACGTGCCGCCGCCCGGCGCTCGGATCGACCAGCACGAACAGGTTCGCGGTGCCGTTGCGGACGTACTCGTAGTCGCGCCGGGCCGGCCGGCCCGGCGCGGCCGGCTCCGGCGGCCGCGCGTCGGCGTGCAGTTCGACCGAGCACTCGTCGAAGTTCACCCGCGGCCGCTTCGGGTCGTCCGCCTCGGCGTACACCTCGACGACGTCCTCCATGGCCGCGACGAACTCGCCGCTCACCCCGCCGGGCAGGCACCACGACGCCTTCTGCCACGGCTTGAGCCGGCTTTTTTGAGGACCCGGCCGACGGTCCGGCCCGAGATCGACTCGACGACCCCGAGCTCGACCAGGCGGCCGGCGATGAGCCCGACCGTCCACTCGGCCCGCCCGTCGGGCGTCGGCGAGCACGCGATGGCGACGACCGTCGCCTCGACCTTGCCGTCGAACTTGGCCGGCCCGCCGGACCGCGGCCGCTCGCCCAGACTGGCCTCCAGGCCGTCGGCCGCGAACCGCTTGCGGATCGCGACGACGGTGGCCACGCAGACGCCCACGGCGTCCGCCACGTCCTCGTCGGTGTCCCCGGCGTCGCTGCCGAGCAGGACCTGGACGCGGCTCCGCTCGCGGAGCGTGAGCCGCCCGCAGAACCGCCCCTCCAGGTCCGCCCGCTGGTCGTCGGTCAATTTCACGACGTGTCGCTTGTCCATCGCTTCGCCCCCCTGGCAGTACGATACGAACAACCGGGGCGACCGGCACAAAACTCCCGCCGCAGACCACTAGAACCCGCCCGCTGACGCAGGCGGCTCGCCAAGAGGTCGCCCGCGGCGGAGCCACGGAATCGTCTGCGGCTACTCCACCGACACGCCGGCGAGGATGTCGTAGCAGGCGTGGGCACCGACCGCGACGCCGAAGCCGCGCAGCACGTAGAGCAGCGTGAAGAACAGGCCGTCGGTGACGCGGAACAGGAAGCGGGTCGTCACCATCGACTCGCCGTGCGGCCCGAGGTGGTGCGCCGCCGCGAACGCCAACGCCGCCGCGACTGCCGCTAAGACCAGGGCAAGCATCGACGGCAACAGGACGACGCGGAGCAGCAGGTACAGGCCACTGAAGAGGCCGAGGCGGAAGAGGACTTCTTCGTAGATCCCCGCGCCAATGTAGCGCACGACTTCGCCGGCCGAGGCGTTGAAGCGGATGCTCGCCGTCGGGATGCCGTACTGCTGGAGCAGCGGCACGAAGTTGCGGGCGATGGCCCACAGGGCGGCGGCGAAAATCACGCTCTCGAGCATCATGCCGAAGGCGACGGCGACCGGCTCGCGCGGCCGCTTCGCCCAGTCCCAGACGCTCCAACTCAGCAGCACGCCGATCAGGATCAGCGGGGCGACCCACGCCTGGCCGAGGCCGTACTGCGCGAGCCCGAGGCGCAGCCACTCGTCGGCCCCGCCGCGTAGCGACGCCGACTGCCCGTCACTCATGACGAGAACGCCGCCCTCGTAGACGATGACCCACGGCAGCAGGAACACGAGGCTCGCCCACGGGTGCCGCGTCGCGCTCAGGTAGTTCAGCATGGCGCGCGTCTCGGGCCGTCACGGCGGGTCGATCGGGGCTATTCGACGCCGGCCGGCCGACATTTAATCGGCGGACTCGGGGTAGTGCGACCCCAGCCGCGCGGCGACTTCGGCCCGCGGCAGCGTGCGGGCGATGCTGCCGCGGTCGGACGCCGCGAGGTCGAGGAACTCCGGCCGCGGGGTCACCCGGCCGTCGAAGTCGGTCAGCACGGCCAGCACCGGCCGGGAGGCGGCGCGGAAGTTGGCCCGGTGCGGGTGGTTGGCGGCGACGACCGCCGCGCGGCCGTCGGCGAGTTCGACGACCGTGCCGACGGGGTAGACTCCCAACGCCGTGAGCAGTTCGGCCGACTCGCGGTCGTGCCAGCCGAGTTCCGCCGCCGCCAGCACTTCCATCAGCGCGGTACGCGGGTCTTGCGCAGGTCGGCCGGGCCGCTCGGTGCGGCGGCCGGCGTAGGCGTCGCACACGTTGAGCAGCTTGGCGAGCGTCGGCGTGTTCTCCTCGGTCAGCCCCGCGGGGTAGCCGGTGCCGTCGGGCCGCTCGTGGTGCGCCGCGACCGCCTCGGCCGTCTCCTTGAAGTCGAGGCCCAGCGACGCCAGCAGCCGCGCCCCGGCCGCCGAGTGGGCCTCGTAGACGCGGCGGTCGGCGGCGCTCAAGTGGTCGCCGTGGGCGAACGTGTCGGCCGGAGCGTGGACCAGGCCGACATCCATGAGCAGCGCGGCGACGACTGGCGTCAGCGGCCGCGACGCCCACTCGAAGTCGTGGGCGACGACGCGGGAGACGACGGCGGCGACATTCAGCGCGTGACGCGCCACGCGGTGTGACACTGGGGCGTCGGTGTCGTCGGTGACGAACCGAATTGGCGTGCCTTGCCGAGCCTCGTCGAGCAGCCTGTCGGCGAGGTCGGTGAACCAGTCGAGATCGACGAGCCGAAAGGCCGTCAAATCGACGAGCCGGCGGGCCAGGCCCTCGACGCGGGCGGCGTTCGCGGAGCGGACTTCGACGACCGCTTGCAGGGTCGTCAGGCGGTCACGCACCGCGTCGAGGACCGCTTCGAGGCCGGCGCAGAGTCGCAGTTGGGCCTCGGCCGACGCCGGCAGCGCCTGAGCCATTTTGAGCGCGGCGTCGGTCATGGCGACCGTCGCCCGGTGGAAGTTCGCCGCGCCGTCGGGCAGCGACGCGTCGGCGAGGGCGCGTTGCCGGGCGACGAGGCCGCGGGCGTCTTCGAGGAGCCGGCGGGCGCGGGCGGTCAGCGGGGTCGGTGTGGCCGGCCGGGCGTCGGGCGTCTCGGCGAAGCTCCGGACCACGCGGCTGAGGACTTCCGGCTGGGCCGCGAGTTGCCGCGCCGCGTCGGCCGCCTTGAAGGCGTTGCCGTCGGTCGCCTGGCCCATCGGCACGAGCGCCGACCCGGCGGCGTTACTCGCCAATCGCTCGCGGAACGCGGAAATCCGGTGCAACAGCGTTTGCGCTTCGGTCATCTCGGCACCCCTCGCCGCGCGTCGGGCTACGGCGGGGCCGGGCGCGACGGGCGGACACTCATTCTCATCGGCCGGAGTGGCCCGCCGACTTGAGCGGTTTTGACGGTCGTAACGGTTGGCGTGGCTTAATCCCCGGATGCGCGTCGGGCGATTGACGCGGCGCGTCGGCGGCGGGCGATTGGGGTTTGACCCCACTCGCGGGGATGGCGTATGTTAGTGCTGGAGATGCCACGGAGTTCGCAAGTGGCCGTTGCCCCGGAGCCTCTCAGATGCCGGCCCCCGCGTCCGTGGACGAATTCCTCGACTTCGTGCGACGCAGCGGCGTCGTGGACGAGCCGAAGCTGGCCGCCCAGACCCTGCGCTACGCCGCCGACGGCGAGGCGACCCCGACCCCGACCGACGCGGCGCAACTGCTCATCCGCGACGGCCTGCTGACGCACTTCCAGGCCGAGCAAATTCTGGCGGGCCGGTTCCGCCGCTTTTTCATCGGCAAGTACAAGGTGCTCGAACGCCTCGGGGCCGGCGGCATGGGCCAGGTCTTCTTGTGCGAGCACAAGCTGATGCGGCGGCGGGTCGCCATCAAGGTGCTGCCGTCGGCTCAGGCCAAGAACCCCGCGTCGCTGGAACGTTTCTACCGCGAGGCCCGCGCCGTCGCGGCGGTCGATCACCCCAACATCGTCCGCGCCTACGACATCGACCAGGACAACGACCTGCACTTCTTGGTCATGGAGCACGTTGACGGAGTCAACTTCCAGGACCTCGTCCGCAAGTCCGGGCCGCTCGACATCACGCGGGCCTGCCACTACGTCTACGCGACCTGCGTGGGGTTACAGCACTCGCTCGAGATGGGGCTGGTCCACCGCGACATCAAGCCGGGCAACATCCTCGTCGATCGCACCGGCACCGTGAAAATCCTCGACATGGGCCTGGCAAAGTTCTTCGAGGACGAGGCCGACTCGCTGACGCAGAAGTACGACGAGAATATCCTGGGCACGGCGGATTACCTGGCACCCGAGCAGGCGATCGACAGCACCGGCGTGGACATCCGCGCCGACATCTACTCGCTGGGCGGCACCTTCTACTACCTGCTGACCGGCAGCGCCCCCTTCCCGACCGGCAGCATCGCGCAAAAGCTGTTGTGGCACCAGCAGCGCGAGCCGGCCCCGCTGACGAAGTACCGGCAGGACGTGCCGGCGGAGTTGCAGGCGGTCCTCACGAAGATGATGGCGAAGGACCCGGCGCTGCGGTACCAGCGGCCCGACGATGTGATGGCAGCCCTCGCGCCGTGGGTCCAGGCCCCGATCGCGGCCCCGACGGCCGACGAGTTGCCGAACCTGTCGCGCGCGGCCAAGGGGCCGGGCGGGCCGATCACGTCGCGCATCGTCGCGCGCGTCGAGGCGATGGGCCAGAACACCCTCGCGCCGCGGTCGAGCCTGTCGGGGTCTGGCTTCGGTCCGGCCCCGGCCGCGCCCGGTGCCACCCCCGGCCCGACGCCGGCCCCGGCGGCGACGCCGGTCCCGGCCGAGAACTCCGAAGCGGCGACGGCGGCGGCCTGGGAGACGTTCACCTCGTCGGAGGCGATCGAGTTCCGCCCGCCGTCGCTGCGCCTCGCCGCCCCGCCCAAGTCGGCCCGGATCACCAAGCCGGCCGACGCAGCCGACCCGACCGCCCCCCGGCCAGCCCGCAGCAAGCGTTTCAAGCGTGGCCTCGGCGCGGCCGGGGTCTTGGCTCTGGCGTCGCTGGTGGTTGGGGTGCTGTACGCCGTGCTCGCGCCGGGCAAGCCCGACCCGAGCCTGCCGGACGCCGCGAAGACGTGGTACGTCAAGAAGTCCGGGGCGGGGCCGGACGCCGACCGCACCCTGGCGACCCTCGCCGGGGCCATCGACCGGGCCGGCCGCGACGACACCGTCATGCTGCTCGACGCCGACATGGACGACCCGCCGCTGAGGCTCTCGGACGTGAGCAAGGGGGCCAAGCGCGGGCTGCGGGTCCAGCCGGGGCCGGGCCTCGGCGTGGTCCACTGGACGCCGCGCTACGCCGGCAAGGCCAACGGGCCGGCGCTCGACCTCTCGTACCTCGAAGGCTTCACGGTCCGCGACCTCGTGATCGAGTTGAGGGGCGTCGGCGAGTGCGGCGTCGCCGCCAGCTTCAAGTCGCCGGGCTTGACCGTCGAGAACGTGACGGTCCTGAACCCGCGCGTCTCGGGCTTCCGCCTCCAGCAACTCGACGCCGACGCCGCCCGCCCAGCGACCGTGCGCGGCTGCCGCGTGGCGACCAACGGCCGCTACGACTCCGGCGTGGCCCTGCTCTCCGGGTCGAGCTTCACCCGCATCGTCGGCAACCGCTTCGAGGGTCCGGCCGGGTCCGGTGTCCACGTGCAGGGCCAGGCGGTCGAGGTCGAGGTGCGCAACAACCGCGTCTGGAACTGCGACGCCGGGGTGCTGCTCAACGGCAAGCTCTCCGCCGACCGGCCGTTCGACCTGCGGGTGCTGCACAACACGATCTTCGGCTCGTCCGCCGCCGGGGTGTCGTGCGAGTTGCCGTTGGCGGGGGCGAAGCAGGAGTTGAAGCTCGAAGGCAACTTCTTCGGGGCGTGCAAGGTCGTGCTGTCGGGCCTGCCGAACCGCCCGCCGGGCTTGCGGACGGCCAACAACGCCCGCGACAACGCCAGCCCCGAAGGTACCGTCTCGACCGACGCCGGCGTGATCGCCCCCGACCCGCTGAAGTCGCCCGACCCCAAGGACGAAGCTGGCTTCTTGCGCAGCCCGGCGCTGACGAACCGCGGGGCGCAGAAGGATTAGGCTCGCCTCGATTACCTCGACGCGCTGTGCCCGCGCACCACGAGCGCGAACCCCAGAGTCGCCGGCCCGTCGTCGCTCGTGACCGGGCGGGTGAACGTCAGCACGATGACTCCGGGCTTGCTGGCGAGCTTCGCGTAGGCCGGCTTCGCTGGGTGCGGGTAGAGCATCATGACGCTGGGGTGGTCGCCGCCGGTGACCTTCGCGCTGAATTTCAGCAGCGTCTTGCCGTCGAGCGGGTCAATAGTAGTGTCGTCGGCGAGCGGCAGCAGCATCAGGAAGTCGGGGTGTGGTGACGTACCGGCGTGGTCGCCGATGCTCGGCTGTAGCCCGAGGCGTAGGGTGTAGTCGCCGGCGGCAATCTCTTGCTTGCGGTAGTCGGTGAACCCCTTCGCGAAGCTCACGACGCCGACGAAACTGCCCTCCGGCAGTTCGCGGTACGTCAGCCCGTTGCGGACTTGCGCGGCCGTCGCCGTCGCCGGCAGGGACGTGCGGAACCAGAAGGTCATCGCCGCGTCGTCGCCGACGCTCACGCGCAGCCCCTTGGCGTCGAGCGACTTCGCCAACTCCGCGCTCACGGCCGGCGGCTTGTCGTCGGTCGCCGTCAGCGTCAGCGGCGTGTCGGCGAAGAGCAGCAGGCAGGCGAGCGCGATCATGCGTACTCCGCGTCGGGGTCGTCGAGTAGGAACTTCGCGGCGTGCGGCGACGCTTCGAGGCGTGCCCGAACTTCACGGTCGAGGTTGATCTGCCGGAGGTCGATCCACTGCATCTTGGCAGCGTTGGCCCAGTGAGCCAGATTAAAAGCATCATTGTCTGAGAGGGCGTTCCCCGCGAGGTTGAGA
>JANXTD010000696.1 GCA_025352585.1 Fimbriiglobus sp. | reverse complement strand
GTCAGCGCCCGGAGTCTGCGCGCGTCGAGACTCCGGGCGCTGACGCTTCCGGCTCGCCGGGTTTCCCAACCACCCCACGAATCCCCATGCCCAAAATCGCCTTCCTCTTCCCCGGTCAGGGTGCCCAATTCGTCGGCATGGCGGGGGCGCTCGCGGCCACCCTGCCGGCCGCGAAGGCGCTCTTCGACCGCGCCGCCACGCACCTCGGCTACGACCTCCTCGAAGTCTGCGTCAACGGCCCGGCCGAGCGCCTCAACACCACCGCCGTGAGCCAGCCGGCGATCTTCTGCGCCTCACTCGCCGCGCTGGAGCAACTCAAAGTCACCGACCCGGCGGCGGTCGAGGCGTGCGCCGGGGCCGCGGGGCTGAGCCTCGGCGAGTACACGGCACTGGTGTTCGCCGGGGCACTGAGCTTCGACGACGGCCTGGCGGTCGTCGCCGAGCGCGGCCGGGCGATGCAGGCGGCGGCCGAGGCGACGCCCAGCGGCATGGTCAGCGTCATCGGTCTCGACGCCGCCGAGGTCGAAGCCCTCGTCGCCGAGGCGCGCGGGGCGGCCGGCGGGACGCTCGAAGTGGCCAACCTCCTTTGCCCCGGCAACACCGTCGTCTCGGGGGCCGCGGCCGGCATCGACGCGCTGGTGCGGCTCGCCGAGTCGCGCGACCTGCGGGCCGTGCGACTGGCCGTCGCCGGGGCGTTCCACACCGACCTGATGAAGCCGGCCGACGACACCCTGGCGGCCACGCTGCGGGGCGTCGAAGTGCATTCGTCCCGCCTGCCGGTCTGGTCGAACGTCGATGCCCGGCCGCACGCCGGCCCCGACGCCATTCGCGCCGCGTTGGTGCGGCAAGTGGTGTCGCCGGTGTTGTGGGAGGCGACGGTGCGTGCCATGATGGCCGCCGGCTTCGACCAGTTCTACGAGGTCGGTCCGGGCCGCGTGCTGGCGGGTTTACTCAAGCGTGTCCACCGCAAGGCCGACGTGACTAGCGTCGGCGCGTAACCCTGCCCGACGACCCCGAGTCCCCGACCGTGACCGACCCGCTCCGCATCGCCATTGTCGCCACGCCCCGCTCCGGCAACACCTGGCTGCGGGCGATGCTGGGGCAGGTCTACGCCATCCCGACGACCGCCACGCACGAACTGGGCGACGACGACTGGGGCCGATTCCCGCCGGAGGTCGTCCACCAGGTCCACTGGCCGCGGACACCCGAGTTCCTCGACAAGTTGCGCGACCACGGCTTCCGCGTCGTGACGCTCGCGCGGCACCCGCTCGACACACTGATCTCGATCCTGCACTTCGCCTGGTACGACCGCGAGACGGCGAGTTGGCTGCTCGGCCGCGAGGGCGACGAGACGGGGCTGTGCGGGGCGATGCCGCGCAGCCGCCCGTTCCTCGACTACGCCGCCGGCCCGCGGGCGGCCGCACTGCTCTCGGTGACGTGCGACTGGTGGCAACAGGAGGGCGTGACTTCGGTCCGCTACGAGGACCTGGTCCGCGACCCGGCGGGCCAACTGGCGGCTCTCGCCGAGGTGTTCGGGCCGCCGCGCTGCGAGTCGGTCGCCGACGCGGTGGCCGCGTGCGCGATGGGCGAGCTGCGTAAGCAGTCGCTCAACAACCACTTTTGGAAGGGCAAGCCGGGGTTGTGGCGGGACCTGCTGCCGGCGGGCGAGGCCGGGGAACTCGCGGCCGCCCTGGCCCCGGTGCTGGCCCGCCTCGGCTACGAGATCGACCCGGACCCGGCGCTCGACGCGGGGGCCGCCGACCGCAACTGGGTCGGCCTGGTCGGCCCCGAGTTGACGCAGAGCCTGGCGGGCGTGACCGCCGGGTTCCAGGCTCAACTCGCCGGGATGAACGGCCACGCCGAGGCGGCGCTGGCCGCCGCGGCGCAGGCGCTCCGCGAGCGCGACCAGGCGGTCGCGGCGGCGGCGCGGCTCCAGGACATCGTCGATCAGGCCGGCCGCGTGCTGTCGCTGATCCAGGCCGCCGGGCGGGGGTGACCGGGCGACCCGGCGGATCGGCGACCGACGAGTCTCGACGAGAGACAAGCACTTCCCCTGTTCGTTTGGCGGGGGAGGCGTATATTTGGACCATCGGCGAGTGACTGACTCAGTGTGGCTCGCGGATCTGTCCCCATAGTTCTTGCCGCAAGGCACCGCGGGCATTACGCCGCGGCAATCCCCGCCCCGCAGGAGGGCCGTCGCGTGTCCGTTGAACAACGTGTGATCGAGATCGTTTGCGAGCACCTCGCCGTGAGCAAGGAGAAGGTCACCCGCGCGACCAGCTTCGTCGAGGACATCGGCGCGGACTCCCTCGACATCGTCGAACTGGTCATGGAACTCGAAGAGGAGTTCGACACCCAGATCCCCGACGACCAGGCCGAGAAGATCAAGACCGTCGGCGAGGCCGTCGATTACATCGAGGCCAAGCAAAAAGAAAAGGCCGCGGGCGACGGCGGGGCCAAGTAGTGACGCACCGGCGAGTCGTCGTCACGGGCCTGGGCACGGTCAACCCGATCGCCCACGGCGTCCCGCAGTACCGCCAGGCGCTGCTCGACGGCGTCAGCGGCATCGCCCCCATCACCGCCATGGACTGCTCGACCTACAAGGTCAAGTTCGGCGGCGAGGTCAAGGACTTCTCGTTCGCCGGCGTGCTCGACACCAAGGAGGCCCGCCGGCTCGACCGCGTCTCGCAGTTCGCCGTCGTCGGGGCCGACCAGGCGATCAAGGACTCCGGCATCAATGTCGGCTCCATCGACCCCTTCCGCTTCGGCGTCATCCTCGGCACCGGCATCGGCGGCCTCTCCGAGTTCGAGGAGGGCTTCACGACCCTCGGCACCAAGGGGGCCGCGCGCGTCAGCCCCTTCACCATCGTCAAGATGATCTCGAACACCTCCGCCGGCTCGATCTCGATCAAGTACGGCCTGCGCGGCCCCAACACCACCGTGAGCACGGCGTGCAGCAGTGCCGCCCACGCCATCGGCGACGCCGCGACGGCGATCGCGTTGGGCAAGGCCGACGCGATGGTCACCGGCGGCACCGAGGCGACGATCACGCCGATGGGCCTGGTCGGCTTCATCGCCTGCCGCGCCCTGTCCGAGCGCAACGACAGCCCGGCGACCGCCTCGCGGCCCTGGAGCCGCGACCGCGACGGCTTCGTGCTCAGCGAAGGCTCCGGCGTGCTGCTGCTCGAGGAGTACGAGCACGCCAAGGCCCGCGGCGCGGACATCTACTGCGAAGTCCTCGGCTGCGGCAACACCGCCGACGCGTACCACATCACCGCCCCGCACGAGGACGGCATCGGCGCGGCCGAGTCGATGCGCCAGGCGCTACGGCAAGCCGGCTGGAACCCGGAGGACGTCGAGTACGTCAACGCCCACGGCACGAGCACGCCGCTGGGCGACGTGGCCGAGACGCGGGCCTTGAAGCGCGTCTTCGGCGACCACGCCAAGAGGCTGCAAGTCTCCTCGACGAAGTCGCTGCTGGGGCACCTGCTCGGCGCGTCGGGCGGCGTCGAGGCGATCGCGTGCGCCTTGATGATCAAGCACGGCTTTTTGCACCCGACGATCAACCTGCACGACCAAGACTTCGCCGCCGGCTGCGACCTCGACTACATCCCCAACGAGGCCCGCGACCAGCGCGTGACGCGCGTCATCTCGAACAGCTTCGGCTTCGGCGGCCACAACTGCACGCTGGCCTTCGGCGCGGTCTGAGCATCGGCGACTTTTGTTGGATTCTTGTTAGCCCGACGCGCGAGCGAGGGGAGCAAACCCCGGTGAGCAACGCTGCTGGGCCTTGACGGCCTTGTCCCCCACCCGCGTTGCCCATCGGGGTCGCCGCGGCCTACCTACGGCGGCTCGCCTCGCGCCTCACCGCCACGCCCGCACGTCGACCGCGTGCATCGCCGCGCGGCGGGCCGCTTCGAGGCCGATGTCGGTGTCCTCGAACACCACGCACGCTTCCGCCGGCATGCCCAGCCGGCGGGCGGCTTCGAGGAACACGTCCGGCTCCGGCTTGTGGCGGGCCGTGTCCTCGGCGCACACCACCGCGTCGAACCAGTCGGCGATGCCCACCTTGGCGAGCGTTTGCAGCACCACGGCGCGGTAGCCGCCGCTCGCGACCGCCATCGGCGGCCGGCCGCGGTACGCCTCCGCCACGGCCACGACCGGGGCGATCGGCGCGACCTCGTGCAGGAAGTCGAGGAAGGCCGACTCCTT
>JANXTD010000668.1 GCA_025352585.1 Fimbriiglobus sp. | reverse complement strand
CCTCAACGGCGTTGACTCTACGGGTTTGCTACCGTCGCTCGCGCGTCCGGCTAACAAGAGTCGCCGGGGGCCGTTGCCCCCCGCCCCGCCGTCGCGGTTGCGTTGAGACATCGTCCCCGTTCCCCCGAAGCCGAGCGATATGAATAGCTACATCCTCAACACCGACGACGACGTGGCCGAGATGCTCACCGCTATCGGCGAGCCGTCCATCGACGCGCTGTTCAAGGGCATCCCCAGTGAGCTGCGCCTGAAGCGGCCGCTCGACGTGCCGCCGCCGCTGAGCGAACTCGAACTCGAACGGCACGTCCGCTCTCTGGCCGCGAAGAACCAGTCGCCGGCGAGTGTCGTGAGCTTCCTGGGCGGCGGGGCGTACGACCACTTCATCCCGGCCGTCGTGGACACGATCGCCGGCCGGTCGGAGTTCTACACCGCCTACACGCCGTACCAGGCCGAGGCGTCGCAGGGGACGTTGCAGGCGGTCTTCGAGTACCAGACGCTGATGTGCCAGCTATCGGGCATGGACGTGGCGAATGCGAGCCTGTACGAGGCGGGGTCGGGCGTCGCCGAGGCGGTGCTGATGGCGATGGGCATCACCGGCCGCACCGGCGAAGTGCTCGTCGCCGAGACGGTCCACCCCGAGTACCGCCAGACGCTCACGACCTACCTCGCCAACCTGAAGGCGACCGTGCGCGTGCTGCCCTGCCCCGGCGGCCGGCTCGACCCGGAGGCGGTCGCCGCGGCGGTCAACGACCAGACGATTGCCGTGGTGGCGCAGTCGCCGAACTTCTTCGGCCACCTCGAAGCGATGGCCGCGATCGGCGCGGGGGCCAAGGCTTCGGGGGCGTTGTTCATCAGCGTGTTCGACCCGGTGAGTTTGGGACTCCTGAAGAAGCCGGGCGAGTACGGGGCGGACATCGCCGTGGGCGAGGGCCAGGGGATCGGCAACCCGCTGCACTACGGCGGCCCGTACCTCGGCATCCTGACGTGCCGGGCCGAGTACGCCCGCAAGATCCCCGGCCGGCTCGTCGGCGAGACGACCGACAAGAACGGCAAGCGCTGCTGGGTACTCACGCTGCAAACGCGCGAGCAGCACATCCGCCGCGAGAAGGCGACGAGTAACATCTGCACCAACCAGGGGCTGTTCGCCCTGCGAGCCGCCGTCCACCTGACCGCGTTGGGGCCGCAGGGGTTGCGCGAGACGGCCGAACTGTGTACGCGCAAGGCCCACTACGCCGCCGCCGAGTTGACGAAGGTTCCCGGCGTCAAGCTCGCCTTCCCGACGCCGTTCTTCAAGGAGTTCACGCTGACGTTGCCCAGGGAACCGGTGGTGGTCTTGAAAGCGTTGCGGGCGGAGGGTTATCACGCCGGGCTGGCGGCGTCGCGCTGGTATCCTGAGTACGCCAACGCAATGACGGTGGCCGTGACCGAGAAGCGCACCAAGGCCGAGATCGACGGCCTCGCCGCGGCGCTGCGGGCCGCGCTGGCGTAACCCTGCTGGGGAGGATGCACGATGCCGTCGCCGTTTCCGGGCATGGACCCGTGGCTCGAAGACCCGAACGTCTTCCCCGACTTGCACGACACTTTAATCGTGTACCTCCGGGAGGCGCTCAACGCGACGTTGCCGCCGGGGTACTTCGCCGCCACCACCACCATTGTTTGGGTCGATGACACGCAGCGGAGCCAGCCGGACGTGAGCCTGATGGCCCGGAGTCACCCGGTCCGCCCCTCACGCCCGGATCGGAATGGCGGCGTGGCGATTCTCGAAAACCCCACGCGGCTCCAACTGTTAGGCACCCGGCCCGCGATCGAAGCCGAAACGGTCGAGGAGAAATACCTGGAGATTCGCTCGGCTGACGGCGAGCGGATCGTCACGGCAATCGAGATTCTCAGCCGGTCGAATAAGGTCGCCGGAGGCGCGGGCCGGCGGGCGTACCTCGACAAGCAACTCGAGTTCTGCCTAGGCGGCGTGAACATGGTCGAGATCGACCTGCTCCGCTCCGGCACGCACACGACCGCCGCGCCGCGGCCGAGCCTGGCTCTCCTGCACAGCGGGCCGGTCCATTACCACGTCTGCGTGACCGAGTCCGGGGAGGTCAATCGGCTGTTCGGGGCGGCGTTCCCACTGGAACACCCTCTACCCGAGATCGAAATCCCCCTCGAACCGGGCGTCCCGCGCGTCGTGATTGCCCTCCAGCCGCTGCTCGATCGCGCCTACGACACCGGCCGTTACTCGATACGTACGGACTACGCGCAGCCGCCGACGCCGCCCTTGTCGCCCGAGGAGCAGGCGTGGGCCGACGGCATCCTGCGCGAGCGGTTACCGGGGGGGCGCTGACATGCCGTCGCCGTTTCCGGGCATGGACCCGTGGCTCGAGGACCGGTCGGTGTTCCCCGACCTGCACGACAGCTTGATCTTTTTGATCAAGAAAGCCCTCAACGATCGCCTCCCGCCGGGGTATTTCGCGACGGCCAAGACCATCGTCTGGATCGACGAGGAGCAGCGCCGAGAGCCGGACGTGAGCGTGACGACGCGTGGTTCGCAGAAGGTCGGCGGGTCGAGCACCCCCGCGGCGACCCTGCACCCCACGCTCTATCCTCTGGGGGCGGCCCCCGTCCCGGTCCCGCGCGAGGAGGGGTACGTCGAAATCTACTCCCTCGCCGGCCGCCGGCTCGTGACGGCCATCGAGGTCCTGAGCCTGTCGAACAAGGCGGCCAAGAGTGAGGGGCGTAAAGCGTACCGCCGCAAGCAGCGCGAGTTCGCCTCGGGCCGCGTGAACGTCGTCGAGATCGACCTGCTGCGTGGCGGCACCCACACGACGGCCGTGCCGCTGGAGCGGTTGGAGTGGCATGCGCCCGGTTGCTGCTACCACGTCTGCTCCTCGGGGCGGGCGGTCCTAGACCACTACATCGTCGCCGCCGTCCGTCTCGCCGACCGCCTGCCCCGCGTGCCCATCCCGCTCGACCCTGGGGTGCCGCCGCTGTTCGTCGAACTGCAACCGCTCCTCGACCGAGCTTACGACACCGGACGCTACGCCCGGCACCTCGACTACGACTACCCGTTACGCCCCGCGCTCTCGCCCGCCGAACAGGCCTGGGCGAATGACATCCTCTCGAAGCGAACCCCGACCCGCACCGAAAGCGAACCCCGATGAACACGACCCCCTCGCGGCTGATTTTTGAACTGTCTCGGCCGGGCCGGCGCTGCCACCGGCTGCCGGAGTGCGACGTGCCCGACGTGCCGCTGACCGACTTGCTGCCGGCGCGCGAACTGGCCGCCGCCCCGCCGGCGCTGCCAGAAGTTGGCGAGATCGACCTGATCCGCCACTTCACCAACCTCAGCACCAAGAACATGTGCATCGACACCAACTTCTACCCGTTGGGGTCGTGTACCATGAAGTACAACCCCAAGCGGCATGAACGCCTGGGCGGGCTGCCGGGGATTGTGGACGTCCACCCGCTGCAAGACGACTCCACAACCCAGGGAATGCTCGAACTCCTGTACGGCATGCAAGAATATCTTGCGGAAATCTCCGGGCTGCCGGCCGTGTCGCTGCAACCGGCGGCCGGGGCGCAGGGCGAGTTGACGGCGCTGTTCGTCGCCGCTAAATACTTCCGGGCGAAGGGCGAGACGCACCGCCGCAAGGTGCTCGTCCCCGACTCGGCCCACGGCACCAACCCCGCCTCGGCCGCGCTCGCCGGCTTCGACACAGTCACCATCAAGAGTGCGACTAGCGGCCTCGTCGATCTCGACGACTTGAAGGCCAAACTCGGCGACGACACCGCCGTGTTCATGATCACCAACCCCAACACGTTGGGGCTGTTCGAGACGCAAATCCAGACCATCACGGAGTTGCTCCACGCCAAGGGGGCGCTCGTGTACCTCGACGGCGCGAACATGAACGCCATCCTCGGCATCACGCGGCCGGGCGACTTCGGCGCGGACATGCAGCACTACAACGTGCACAAAACCTTCACCGGCCCGCACGGCGGCGGCGGCCCCGGCTCCGGCCCGATCGCCGTGCGCGACTTCCTCGCCCCGTTCCTGCCGGTCGGCGGCATCCTAGGAAGGCGACACCTACTGCCTCACCACCGAGGCCGACTTGCCGCAGTCGATCGGCCGCGTCCGCAGTTTCTTCGGCACCATCGGCATCC
>JANXTD010000489.1 GCA_025352585.1 Fimbriiglobus sp. | reverse complement strand
ACCGGCGGGCCGGTCTACGACTCGGGCAAGGCCAGCGAGGCGCTGCAACTGATCCACCACGCCGAGGCGACGATCCCCGGCTACAGCACCGACCCGGACAAGCGCGAGATGATCAGCCGGCAGAAGTACGCCGTGCGGATGCAGCTCGCCACGAAGTACCTGCGTTACGGCGAGTACTACGAGCGGACCAACCACCCGGCGTCGGCGTACTTCTACTACGAACTCGTCTGCCGCCAGCACCCCGGCACGAAGCCGGCGGAGTTGGCGAAGGCCCGCATGGTCGCCCTGGAGCCGCTGCGGGCGCAGGCCGAGGCCGACCGCGCCGCCGGGGTCAAGCCGCGGCCGTCGTGGGGCAAGCGGGTGGCCAACGAGTGGGACCGCGTGGTCCTGGGCGTGCGGCCGGCCGACAACGACGACCCGAAGCCGACCGACCCGGTCCCCGCGCCGCCCGGCCCGGCCCCCGGCCCGTGGGCGAACCCGCAGAGCCTGCCGGCCGACATCCGCAACCCGAACTAGTCAACCCAGAGTGCAGAGTGCAGAGTGCAAAGTGCAGAATGGAGCCCGAAATCTTGGCTCTCATTCTGCACTTTGCACTCTGAACTCTGCACTCTCTCCGAAGGGTGTGCCATGCATCGTATCGTGATCGCTGTTGTTGCCGCGGGCTTGCTCGCCGCCGCCGGCTGCCGGGGCAACGGGGACTTCTCGCTGCTGGGCTACTCGACGGCCCCGCCGTACGACCCGGACATCCGCACGGTGTACATCCCGGTGTTCAAGAACCCGGTCTACCACACGACGCCGTACCGCGGCATCGAGGTGGACATCACGGAAGAGATCGTCCGCGAGTTGAACAGCCGCCGCACGCCGATGCGGGTGGTCTCCGACCCGGCCAAGGCCGACACGGAGTTGATCGGCACGGTGATCAACGTGGCGAAGCTGGTGCGCAGCCCGAGCCTGTTCTTCCTGCCGCGCGAGTTCGACGTGGTGATCTCGTGCCAGGTGGTGTGGCGGGACAACCGCAAGACGCGCAACCTGAGCGGCGGGGTGCGGCCGCCGGTCGTCGCCCCGGACGCGCCGTTCGACCCGAGCCGCGAGCCGCCACCGCCGCCCGGCCCCGAGTTGGCGGCCGTGCCCTCGACGGTGTCCGGCTTCGGCCGGGTGATCCCGGAACTCGGCGAGACGAACGCGACCGGGACGCAAGCCGCCGCGAAGCAGATCGCCCGGCAAGTCGTCAACATGATGGAGCAGCCGTGGTAGTGCGACCCGCCGCCGCCGCCCATCGGGGAGCGGTCACTCCTCGACCCAGACCGACACCGAGCGCTCGCGGCAGCGGAACTCGGCGTGGCCCTCGGCGTTGACCGTCACGGCGTCACTCACGTGGCCGGCGCGGTCGCGGAAGGTCGTGCCGGCCGGGCGATCGACGCGCATCCACTTCGTGCCCTCGGGGCCGTCGCTCATCAGCACCGCCAGCGCCTTGGGGTGCGATTCGTTGCCGAGCCTCACCCAGCCGACGCGGTTCCAGTGGTCGAGGAAATCGACCTGCTCGCCGTGGCCGTGGTCGCGGCGGGCCGCCAGGAAAATGTCGATCAGCACGCGGTGCGACGCCATCGTGACTTTGTGCGACTGGCCGTCGCCGCCCTTGTCTTCGTACTCGGCCCCGTAGTAATCTGGGTGGAACAGGCAGGGGTAGCCGTCGCGGCGCAGCAGAATCGCCGCATAGGCCAGCGGCACGAACCACGGCTCGATCACCGACTCGAGCGACTGCAACGGCTGCGAGTCGTGGTTGGTCACGAACGTCACGGCTTGCGTCGGCCGCTCTTGCACGAGCGAGCCGTCGAAGAGCCGGCGCATGTCGTAGTTGCCGTTGGCCCGACTGGCGTTGTGGAAGCTGTAGTGCAGCGGCACGTCGAAGGCCGTGAAGCGCGGCCCGGCGGTGTCGAGGAACCAGTGCAGGTCCGGCAGGTGGCCCGACCAGTACTCCGCGACGGTGAACAGCTTGCGGCCGCAGTGGGCTTCCATGTGTTCGAGCCAGGCCGGGAAGATCGGGGCCGAGATGTGCTTGACCGCGTCGAAGCGGTAGCCGTCGACCCCGGTCGTGTCGAGGAACCAGCGGCCCCAGGCGTTCAGTTCGTCGTTGACCTCCTTCGACTCGAAGTCGAGGTCGGCACCCATCAGGAACGCGAAGCTACCCATCTCCAGCGACACCTGGTCGTCCCAGGTCTTGCCGTCGAACAGGTAGACGGTGCCGCGGTCGTCGGGCTGGTTGTGGTCGTAATCGACGCCGTCGAAGTGCCGCCAACGCCACTCGAAGTCGGAGTGGACCTTGCCGCGGCCGGGGAAGGTGAACACCGTCGCCGCCTGAATTTCCAGCGGCGGGCCTTTGGGGTTGCGGCGGTCGTCGCCGGGGAACGGCGACGCCAGGACCGGCTCGAAGGCGTCGGCCCCCATGCGGTGGTTGAGCACGATGTCGGCGTAGACGTGGACCCCTGCCGCTTGCAGCGTCTTGACGGCGTTGAGGTAAGCGCCGCGGTCGCCGTACTTGGTGCGGACCGTCCCCTTCTGGTCGAACTCCCCGAGGTCGTACAGGTCGTAGACGCCGTAGCCGACCCCCGTCGCGCCGTCGGTCGCCTTCGAGGCGGGCGGCAGCCACAGGGCGTCGATCCCGGCCGTAGCCAACTCCGTGGCCTTGGCCGCGACATCGTCCCACAGCGTGCCGTCGGCGGGGCTGTACCAGTGGAAGAACTGCATCATGACGCCGTTGCGCTCGCTCATCGTCCCGCCTTGTCGTGGGTTGTTCGCGTAAACTGACAGCGGTCCCGTCCGCCGCCGCCAGAGCAGAACCCATGCCGCAGAAGCCGCCGCCCGCGAAACTCAACGACACCGCCGGCCGCTTCGAGATCGCCGCCGCGACCCTCGCCGTGGTGGCCATCGCCCTGCACCTCGTCTTGCGCTTCGCCGTGCCGTCGGCGACCGCCGCCGTCGCCGACTGGCCGCTGTTCGTCGCGCTGGCGTTGGGCGGGTTGCCGCTGGTCGTCGGGCTGCTGGGGGCGCTGGCGCGCGGCCAGTTCGGCTCGGACTTGCTCGCCGGCATCTCCATCGTCGCGTCGGTGCTGCTGGGCGAGTACCTCGCCGGCACGCTGGTCGTGCTGATGCTCTCCGGCGGCCAGGCGCTCGAGGCCTTCGCCGTGCGGCGGGCGTCGGCGGTGCTGGCGGCGCTGGCCGGCCGGTTGCCGTCGGTGGCCCACCGCCGCGTGAACGGCGTGCTGACCGACGCGCCGCTCGACGCGGTAGCGGTCGGCGACGAGGTCGTGATCTTCCCGCACGAGATTTGCCCGGCCGACGGCACGGTCGTCGAGGGGCACGGCACGATGAACGAGGCGTTCCTGACCGGCGAGCCTTACGAGATGGCCAAGGCGGTCGGCGCGGCGGTCATCTCCGGGGCGGTCAACGGGGCGTCGGCGTTGACGGTGCGCGTCGATCACCTGCCGACCGACTCGCGCTACGCCAAGATCATGCGCGTGATGCAGGACGCCGAGCAGCGCCGGCCGCGGCTACGCCGGCTGGGCGACCAACTCGGCGCGGTGTACACGCCCGTCGCCGTCGGCATCGCGCTGGTGGCGTGGGCGATCAGCGGCGACCCGCACCGCTTCCTGGCCGTCGTCGTCGTGGCGACGCCGTGCCCGCTCTTGATCGCCATCCCCGTCGCCTTGATCGGCGCGGTGTCGCTGGCGGCCCGGCGGGGCATCATCATCAAAGACCCGGCGGTGCTCGAGCGCGTGGGCCGGTGCAAAGTGGCGATCTTCGACAAGACCGGCACGCTGACCTACGGCAAGCCCTCACTGGCCGAACTCGTCGTCGCCCCCGGCTTCGACCGCGCCGACGTGTTGGCTCTCGTGGCGAGCCTCGAACGCTACTCGAAGCACCCACTGGCTGGCGCAGTCCTCGACGCGGCGGCGCTGGCGAAACTGCCGACGCAGAACGCCAGCGAGGTCGGCGAGAAGCCGGGCCAGGGGCTGACGGGTGTCGTCAACGGCCGGGCCGTCCGCGTGACCAGCCGTGGCAAGTTGCCAGCGTCCGACCCCGCGGTGATCGCCGGGTTGCCGCCGGAGGTCGGTGGTATGGAGTGCGTGGCGCTCGTGGACGGCAAGCTCGCCGGGACGTTCCGCTTCCGCGACCAGGCCCGCGCGGGCGGCAAGACCTTCATCGAACACCTCGGCCGCAAGCACCAGTTCGACCGCGTGCTGCTGGTGTCCGGCGACCGCGCCTCCGAAAGCGAGTTCCTGGCGAAGCAGGTCGGCATCACCGAAGTTTTCGCGAGCCAGACGCCGGAGCAGAAGCTCGACATTGTCCGGCGGGAGACGGCGAAGGCCGAGACCGTCTTCCTGGGCGACGGCATCAACGACGCCCCGGCCTTGACCGCGGCGACGGTGGGCGTCGCCTTCGGCCAGGACAGCGACATCACGGCCGAGGCCGCCGGCGCGGTCATCCTCGACGCGACCCTGCGCAAAGTGGACGAGTTGCTGCACATCAGCCACCGGCTGCGGACGATCGCCCTGCAAAGCGCCGTCGGCGGCATGGCCTTGAGTATCCTGGGCATGACCGTCGCCGCGGCCGGCTACTTGCCGCCGGTGGCCGGGGCGGTGTTCCAGGAAGTGATCGACGTGCTGGCGGTGCTCAACGCGTTGCGCATGGCGTTCCCGCCCAAGTCGCTGACCGACTACTAACCGGCGGAAGCCCCGGCGACCCGGAAGCGTGAGCGCTGACGCCTCCGGCTCGCCAAGTCGTAAAACCCCCGCCATGCCGACCGTCTTCGTCTACGAGTACTGCACCGCCCTCGGGATCGGCCGCGACCCCGCCGACCCCGCCCACTCGCTGTGGCGCGAGGGCAACGCGATGCGCTCCGCGTGCGTCGCCGACTTCGAGCGCATCCCCGGCGTGACCGTGCGGACGATGACGGGCGTTCGGCCCAAGGGGGAGTACGGCGAGTTCGCCCAGTTCGTCGCGGAGACCGA
Source organism: Fimbriiglobus sp. (assembly GCA_025352585.1). GTDB lineage: Bacteria > Planctomycetota > Planctomycetia > Gemmatales > Gemmataceae > Fimbriiglobus. The sequence goes on along the minus strand of JANXTD010000489.1, from coordinate 3,826 downwards.
CGCGACGCTGGTGATCGCACCGGAAACCGATCGCTTACTCGTAGCGCGGTTGTACTGGGCGGGAGAGAACGGCGTGCGGCGTCTGCTGAACGCCTCCGGCAGTGCGTCAGACATCACGGGGGACAAGGGGCGACTTGCCGGCGTTTGGCAAGATGCCGGCGTCCCAACTCCGGCGGCTCATCCCCTTAGTGTCGAGCCGCCCGACTTCCCTTTCGTCGCCAAGCACAACCACGGGGCCGGCTCCGTCGCCGTTCGGCGAATTGACACCGTCGCTCAGTGGGACGCTTTGAAGAAGGCCGGCGAACTCGACGGTGTCCCTCTAGCCCAACTCCTCGCCCAGCCCTTCGTCCCCGGCGTCGCCGCGAGCGTGTCGTTCCTGGTGGGGCCGAACTGCGTCGTGCCGCTGCTGCCGGGCTTCCAGCGCCTCGCCGACGACAGCCACTTCACCTACCTCGGCGGCGAAATCCCCCTGCCCGACGGCCTGACCCTGCGCGCGGTCAAGCTCGCCCGGCGGGCCATCGACGCGGTGCCGGGGCTGGCCGGGTACGTCGGCGTTGACCTCGTCCTCGGGGACGCGGCCGACGGCGGCGGCGACTTCGCCATCGAGATCAACCCGCGGCTCACCACGTCGTACGTCGGCCTGCGGGCGATGACCGGCGACAACCTGATGGCGAAGCTGTGGGACGTGTGCAACGGCGCGTCGGACGTGCGAATCCGCTGGGACGGCGGCGGCGTCCGCTTCACGCCCGACGGCACCGTCACTCGCTTCGCCTGAGTCAAGACGCCATCTTGGCCCGCGCCTCGTCGAGGATGACCTTGGTCGCCGTCGCCCCGACGCGGGTGACGCCGATCGCCCGCACCTCCAGAAGCCGCTCGTAAGTCCGCACGCCGCCGGCCGCCTTGACCTGGACGTGGGCGGGGCTGTGCTTCCGCATCAGGACCAAGTCGTCGGTCGTCGCCCCGGACTCGCCGTAGCCGGTCGAGGTCTTGACCCAGTCGGCCCGCACGTCGCCGCAAATCTTGCACAGCTCGATTTTGTGGGCGTCCTGAAGGTACGAGTTCTCGAAGATCACTTTCACCTTGGCCCCGGCCGCGTGGGCGACTTGCACCACCGCGGCGATGTCACTGGCGACGTAACCCCACTCGCCGGAGAGCACCTTGCCGATGTTGACGACCATGTCGAGTTCGGTCGCCCCGTCATTCAGAGCGATTTCGCTCTCGGCGACTTTGATCTTGGTGACGTGGCCGCCGTGCGGGAAGCCGATCGTCGTACTCGCCTGCACTGTGGACCCGGCGAGCAGTTTGGCCGCGAGCCGCACGGCGTAGGGCTTGATGCAGACCGACGCCACGTTGTACTCCCGCGCCACCAGCAGCCCGGCGACGAGGTCGGCGTCGGTGAGGTTGGGCTGCAACAGCGAGTGGTCGAACATCTTCGCCAGCTCGGCGAGGGTGACAGCGGTCGGCATGGGCGTCGGCTCCGGGGGCGGCGGCGTTCAGGGCTGGCATTGTCGCCACGGAGGCCCGCGTCGCCCAGCCCCCGGTGCCGAGTGTCACGGCCGAGTAACGCTCGGTGGTCGCGTGCGGGGGGCCGGCGTAAACTGACCCCGCGGACTTCCCAACGCCCCCCGAGGACTCCTCATGATCGTTCGCATTCTCGCGGCCGCCCTCGTCGCCGTGACCGCCTCGACTAGCTACGCCGGGACCGGCTACAAGGTCACGGCCAAGAAGGGCGAGGAGGTCGTCAACTATGAGGTCAACTTCGGCGGCGGGCAGCGCTTCGAGCAGTGGACCGCGTTCGACCCGGCGTCGAAGAAGTTCGTCTACCTCCAGTGGCCGCGGGGCCAGGCCGAGCCGAAGCCGGCGGCGACAGTCAGGGACCACCGCACCGGCGAGACGCTGAAGCTCTACAAGTTCCCCAACGTCGAGGGGCCGCTGCCGGCGATCCCGTCGGTCGAGGCGATGAGAGTCTGCCCGCTGACGGGCGACAAGGCGTTCAAAGCCGTCGAGTTCCTCGCGTACGACTGACGCGGCCGGCTCGCCAGCGGACGCTCACGTCTTGCGCTGGTTGGCGACCTTGACTTACGGCAGGCCGTGGCGGTCCTTCTCGAAGTAGCCGATCTCGACCAAGGTCGGCCACAACTCGATCGAGCCCTTGATAATGGTGACCACGTCGTCCACGATGCGGAGCAGGTTCTGCTGGAAGAAGTCTGTCTCGAAGGCGTAGAAGCCCTTGTGCAAGTTGGCCGCGAACAGCCGCAGGGCGTCGGCCCGCTCCGGCCTGGCCGCCCGGCCCGCCGCCTCGAGCGCCCGCGAGTGCATCGCCGCCACCTTGTCCAGAATCTGGTGGGCGTCGTCGGCGGTCACCTCGCCCTCGTAGTCGAAGCCGACCGTCAGGTCGTCCACGCGCGACACCGAGTCCTTGAGCTTGCGCTTCAGCAGGTTGCACACCTCCTCGTTGAAGATCTCCGCGGCCACGGGGTTGCGCATGTAGTTCGACTTGGTGTGGTTCTGCGCCGCATCGACGTGCGCGGCCGCGACGCCGGGTTGCTGCACCCACAGCCGGTAGATGTAGTCCTCGAAGCGTAGCCGCGTGGGGAAGAACGGCGGCAGGCCGAAGGTGTTATCGTAGCCCGCGACGCCGCAGTCCATGCGCCAATTCTTGTTGGTGACCGCCGGCCGGAATTTGACCAGCACGTACAGTTCGTTCAACTCGTCGGGGTCGACTTGGTCCTCGTTCTCGAGGAACAGGTCGGCGAAGTCGAGGGCGTCGATGTCGTTGGTGCCGGAGCGGAAGGTCTGGGCCATCTTCACGACGGCGTCGCCGGGGACCGCGCCGCGCTCCAGGACCAGCGAGTTCTCGCGGGCCAGCCCCTTGCTGGCGTTCGTCTCGAGGTCCATCGCGGTGTCGATCAGGAGTTCGCCACGGTCGTAGTTGGCCGGCAGCTCCGACACCGTCTTGCCGAGCACGTCGAGGAACGAGCCGACGATGTCGAAGGACTTCCGGACGTAGCCGCCCCCGCCGGCCTTGTGCAACCGGCCGCGGCTGACTTCGCCGTCGCCCAGCGACTCCAGGCTCGGCTCAACGAGCGCGTAGGGCCGCATGTCGTCGTCGGCGGAGATGACCAGCCCCCCGAGGGTGTACATGAGTGCGAAGTTGCGGTTGCCGCCGTAGCTGGGGCGGAACAGGTTCTTGACGAGGCCGTCGAGCCGCTTGTCGCGGAGCCGCCGGCCGAGGTAGGCCGCGAACTGCTCCTTCTCCTTCGGGCCGACGTAGTACAGGTCGTTGCGGGTGCGGGTCTTCTCGAGGAGCGGGTAGTACTTCTCCTGGGCCGTCGGACTGCTGTCATCGAAAACGATGATCTTGGGGGCGTGGCCGTTGCGCCAGAAGTGCTCGTCGTACTGCTCGACGGTCTCCCCCACGTCGCGGAGGCGGTAGGTCGGGATGACGAAGTACAGGTCGTGGGCGTTCACCGAGGAGCCTTGGTTGGGGGAGCAGGTCGCAGAACCCGCCCCAACGCAAAGCCCGTGCCCCGAACTGGCAGGGCCGGTTTCGTAGTGACTCCCGCGCGGCGACATTGCGAACTGCCCGGCCGGCGTTGCGAGTTGCACGACGCGGGTTCCTGGCGAGCCGGAACTGACAGTCCCCGACTTCTTTGGGGTTGACGTTGGGTGGGCGTCTCGCCCCGCTAGAGCTTTCCGAACGGGTCCCCAGCGTGACTTCTCCTGCCCAACTTGCCGGGGCCGCGCGAGACTCCTTCCCCGACCTCGAACTCGGCGATGGCCGTCGCAATCGGCGATTCCGCGCGGTCGCCCAGCCGCCGCCGAC
>JANXTD010000619.1 GCA_025352585.1 Fimbriiglobus sp. | reverse complement strand
CGGCAGATCGGACGCAAGGGCGCGATGCCCGAGGCCGAGGCGATCAAGGTGATCGCCCAAGTCGCCCAAGGTCTCCATCGCGCCCACAAGATTGGGCTGATCCACCGGGATGTGAAGCCGGACAATATCCTCGTCGGCACGGACGGCACCGCGAAGCTTGCGGACCTCGGCTTGGTCAAGGAGGCCGAGACCGACCTGAACCTGACCAAGACGGGCCGTGGCCTGGGGACGCCGCACTTCATGGCCCCCGAGCAGTTCCGCAACGCCAAGAACGCCGACGCGCGGTGCGACGTGTACAGCCTCGGGGCGACCCTGTACACCATGCTCACCGGCGAGATCCCCTTCGACAAGACCAGCCCGCTCGACTGCTGGCTCCGCAAGACGAAGAACGAGTTCCCGTCGCCCAAGTCGCGCAACGCCAAGCTGACCGACCGCACCGATTGGGCCATCCGCCGGGCGATGCACCACGACCCGGCGCAGCGGCCGGCGTCGTGCCGCGAGTTCATGGAGGACCTGCTGGGCGGCGGCTGGCGCATCCAGGGCGGCAGCGGGCCGCTCTCGGGGCAGTACGCGACGCCGATGGCCGGCACCGCGCCGCCGCCGGCCACCGACCCGCCGGAGCCGCCGGCCGAAGACCTGTGGTACATGGTCTACCGCGACGCGGCCAACAAGATGCACACGGTCAAGGGCGCGACCGAGAGCATCCGCAAGAACCTGGCCGCGGGGGCGCTCGGCGACCTCGGCGCGGTCCTGGTCAGCCGCACCAAGGCCGGGCAGTTCCAGCCGCTGCGCACCGCCCCGGAGTTCCGCGACCTGGTGCTCCAGTACCTGGCGGCGGTCAGCGTGACGCAGGCGGTCCCGGTCCTGGCGCACCGGCCCGGCTCGAAGCTGCCGGTCGACGGCACGGTCATCTACCGCCCGGTCGGCGGGGCGGCGGGCGACGACACCCCCGCGGCCGCGAACCTGGGGACGCCCCGCTCCGGCGTGTCGGTGCCGCGCTACGTCCCGGCCAAGGCCCCGACGCTGCGCGGCAACGCCACGACCCAGGTCCTCGCCGTCGAGCCGCTGTCGAAGGCGTCGAGTAGCACCGACGTGACCTCTCCGTTCCGCGCCGCCCCGCCGCGCCGCCCGGCGATCGACTGGGTGCCGTACGCGACGCTGGGGTTCGTGCTGGCGCTGCTGCTGCTCGTCGGCCTGTTCCTGGCCACGCGCTAACTCCCCCGCGAATTCCCTCCATCGGACGCGTTCGCCGCCGGAAGACTCGGGGGACTTTCGCCCCCCGCTCGCCGGGGTGCCGCGTACAACAGGGGGACCCCTCTGCGAGGCGACACCATGCGGGCGACACTCCTGGCGATCCTGGCCTGCGGCCTCCTCGGCACCGCCGGCACCCACTCCGCGCAAGACAAGCCGGCCAAGGGGGCCAAGCCCAAGGTGGGGCCGCTCAGCGAGGCCCGCGAGCGCCGGTTGAAGGGCAACGCCGACGAGGCCCGCGCCGCCTACGCCAAGGCCGCCGCCGCCGACCCCACGCTACAAGCCGCCGCCGCGGTCGGCGTCGCCCACACGCACCGCGACGCCGGCGACTACCCGCAAGCCCTCACGGCCCTCGGCGACGCCCTCAAACTCGCGCCCAAGGACGCCGGGTTGCTGGCGGAGCGCTCCGACTTGCTGTACGCCCTGGGCCGTTGGGACGAGGCCGTCGCCGACGCCGACGCCGCGCTGGCCGCCAAGCCCGAACAGTTGCTGGCGAAGTGGACCCTGGCCCGCGTCCTCGCCGACCGCGGCGACCTCGACGGCGCGGACAAGGCGACCCGCGGCATCGTCCGCTACTACACCGCGCGCAGCAACGCCGACAACGACATTACCGACCCCGACGAACTCCTCGTCGTCGCCCTCGCCGGCGCGGAGAACGCCCGGCGCAACAACCTGAGCAAGCAGTTCAGCTTCATCCTCAACGAGGTCGTCGCCGACGCGCTCAAGGCCGACCCGAACTTCTGGCCGGCCGAGGTGCTGGCCGGGTCGATGCTGCTGGAGAAGTACAACCGGCCCACCGCGATCGAGGCGTTCGACAAGGCGCTGGCGATCCACCCCAAGTGCGCCGAGGCGCTCGTCGGCAAGGCGCAGTCGGCGCTGCTGCGCTACGACGTGAAGGAGGCCGAGGGCTTCGCCGACCGCGCCCTCGCCGCCAACCCGCACTTGCCTTCGGCGTTGCAGTTGAAGGCGTCGGTCGATCTCATGGCCGGCGATTGGGCGTCGGCCGAGCGCCGGCTACTCGCCGCGCGGGCCGTGAACCCGCGCGACCCGGCGACGCTGGGCAAGCTCGCCGCGGTGTACCGCTTGCAGAACAAGCTGCCGGCCTTCGACGCGCTCGTCAAAGAAGCCGAGGGCTTCGACGCCAAGCCGGCGGCGTTCTACCACGAACTCGCCGAGGCCTTGGAGGATCGCAAGCGTTACACCCTGGCCGAAGGCTTCTACCAGAAGTCGGTGGCGGCGCGGGCCAACTTCGCCCCGCCGCGCACGGCGCTGGGCATGTTGCAACTGCGCCTGGGCAACGAGGCCGCCGGCCGCGAGTTGCTGACGAAAGCCTTCGCCACCGACCCGTTCAACGTCCGCACCGCCAACACGCTCAAGGTGATGACGCACCTCGACGGCTACGCCACGCTCGAAACCCCCCACTACGCCATCCGCTACGACCGCGCTAAAGATAAAGTCCTCGCCGAGACCCTCGCCGAGTTCCTCGAAGAGACGCACGCCGAGTTGAAGACGCAGTTCGCCTACGAGCCGCCGGGCCGCGTGCTGATCGAGGTCTTCAACAGCCACGACATGTTCAGCGGCCGCACCACGGGGTTACCGGACTTGCACACTATCGGCGCGTGTACCGGCAAGGTCGTCGTGATGGCGTCGCCGACGGCCAAGGGCCTGCGCAAGCCGTTCCACTGGGGCCGCGTCATCCGCCACGAGTTGACGCACATCTTCAACCTGATCCAGACCGACTTCCAGTGCCCCCATTGGCTCACCGAAGGCCTGGCCGTCCGTAGCGAGAAGATGGCGTTGCCGCCGAGTTGGCTAACCACCCTGCGCGAGCGCAACGCCGCCGGCACGCTGTTCACGCTCGACACGGTGCTCTACGGCTTCGTCCGGCCGAAAAACCAGGACGAGTGGGGCCTGGCGTACTGCCAGAGCCGGCTCTACGTCGATTACCTCATCGCCACCCACGGCGAGGGGGCGGTCGCCAAATTGCTCACGGCCTACCAGCAGGGCAAGTCGAACGCCGAGGCGATCCCGCTGGCCTGCGGCGTCCCGCAAACCGAGTTCGAGGCGGGGTACTTGAAGCACGTCGCCGCCGTGGTCAAGCCCTACGAGCGCAAAGGCCCGGCGGCGCGGGTGACGAAGCCGCTGACCTTCGACGAACTCGAAAAGCTGCACGACGCCGACCCCGACGACGCCGAAGTCGCCGCGCAACTCGCCGACGCCCTGTTGCGCCGCGACAAGCCCAAGGAGGCCAAGGCGCTCGTTGAGGAAGTGTTGGCCAAGGAGAAACTGCACCCGGCCGCGACGATGGTCAAGGCGAAACTCTTGCTCCGCGCCGGCGACGACGACGACGCCCAAAAGCTGCTCGCGGCGTTGCGCAAGGCGTCGCCCGACGAGCCGCGCGTCTTGACGATGCTAGCCCGCCTCCACCTCGACGCCAAGGAGTACGACAAGGCCGCGGAACTCTTGGAGCACGGCCGCAAGGTCGCCCCGCTCGACGCCGACTGGCTAGGCCAGTTGGCGGCCCTTTACCAGGCGTCGGAGAACCCGGACAAGCTGATCGACGTACTCAAGGAAGTGGTGTCGCACGACCCCGACGACCTGGCCGCCCGCGTGAAGCTGGCGAAGGTCAGCCGCGACGCCAAGGACTACCCGAATGCCGAGGGCTACGCCCGCGATGCGATGCAAATCGACGTGATGCACGAGGAGAGCCGCGCGATCCTGCTGGAGGCGCTGCGGGCACAGAAGAAAGACGCCGAGGCGACGAAAATCGAGAAGCGTTACACGGCGGACTGAAAAGAAAACGTTTACCGCGGAGGAGCAGAGTAGCGGAGAAGATTAAAACTTGAATTTGGGTTTCCTCCGCTACTCTGCTCCTCCGCGGTAAAAACTCTTCCGTGCCCCCTTACCGCCCCGAACTCACACTAAGATCACTGGGGCCACGCATGACGCTCGCGGACTGGCAACACCGCATCCGCGAGCAGTTCGGCGCGAAGGACGCCCGCCGCGGCATTCCGGGCAACTTCATGTGGTTCCTCGAAGAAGTGGGCGAACTCTCCGCGGCCCTCCGCAGCGAGACCCCCGAGGCCCAGGCGCTGGAGTTCGCCGACGTACTGGCCTGGCTGATGTCGCTGGCCAACTGCGCCGGCGTGGACCTCGACGACGCCCTGCGCCGCAAGTACGGCGACGGCTGCCCCCGCTGCGGCGGCACCCCGTGTACCTGCGCGGCCGCCGCCAAACCCTGACGCCGAACCCTACCGGGGGATGACGACCCGTGCGATATTTGCCCGCCCTGCTCGCCTTCACCGCGTTGACGCTTTCCGGGACGGCCCGCGCGCAGTCGCTCGACTACCCCATCGAGATCGAGGACGTGCGCGTCGGCCTGCCGCCCGGCCGCTTCGGCGCGGAGAAAGACGCCACGACGCAGAAGCCGGTTCCCGTCGTCAAGCGCGGCGTCTGGGCACCGGTCTACCTCGAATTCGTGCTGAAAAAGGAACTCGCCGGCGGGGCCAAGCTCAAGATCGAGTGCAACGACGGCGACGAGTTGAAGACGACCCTGTCCGTGCCGCTGACCGCCAGCTTCAACGGCCTGCTGCCGGGGGCCAGGCTGAAGTCGGCCGACTTCGGCTACACCGCCTACTTGCGCGCCGGCGACCGCAGCGGCGACGGCAAGGTGTCGATCGTCTCCAACGACTCGAAGGAAACCCTCCTCGCCCGGCCGTTCCTCGTGCGGAACTTACTCTTCCGCGACGTGTCGAACTACGTCGTCCTGTCGCTCGGCTCGCGGCTGCCCGGCTTCGACCTGCCCGGCGACCGCACCGCCGACGCCAGCGCCCGCAGCGCCCTGCGCAACGGCCGCGTCGAGGCGGCGGCGATCACCAACGTGGCCGACATGCCCGACCAGTGGTTCGGCTACCAGGCCGCCGACTTGGTCGTGCTGACGACCGGCAGCGCGACGCCGCAGTTCCTCAACGACCTCTTCGGCGACAACGCCCCGGAGGGCAACCGCCTCCGCCGCGAGGCGCTCCTGGAGTGGGTCCGCCGCGGCGGCAAGCTCGTGGTCAGCGTCGGCTCGAACGCCCCAACGCTCGTGCAGTACCGCCAGTTCCAGGCGATTCTGCCCGCCCCGCTCCGCACCGACCCGGCCAACGCCGCCGTGACGACGCTGCCGATCTACGCGACGCTGCCCGGCTCGACGATCAACGACACCCTCGTCACGAAGACCCCCGGCGGGACGTTCCCCGTGGCGAACTTCGCCCCGAACCCCCGCCGCGCCGCCCGCCAGCTGCTGCCGCCGCCGAGCGAGGACGGCAAGCCCAACGCGGCCGAGACGCCGACCGTCCTGCAAGCCGCCTCCGGCCTGGGCCGCGTCACCGCCGTGGCCTTCGACCTCGACCAGTCGCCGTACCTTGACTACGCCAACCGCGCGCAGTTCTGGGACTGGCTCGTCCGCGAGGCCGGCTCGTCGAAGTCGGCGCTGGTGCCGCCGACGAACACCAACGGCAACAGTTGGTCGAACACCGCCGACAACGAGGACGAGTGGGCCGGGGCCATCCGCCGCCACGTCGACACCTTCGACGGCGTCCCCGTCGTCTCGTTCGGCTGGGTGGCGTTGTTTATTATCCTGTACACGCTGCTGATTGGGCCGGTCGAATACTTGGTCTTGAAGTACGTGTTCAAGCGGCTCGAACTGACCTGGATCACCTTCCCGTTAATCGTCGTGAGTGTCAGTGCCGCCGCCTACTTCACCGCCTACTCGATCAAGGGCAACGACCTCAAGATCAACAAAGTCGATATCGTGGATGTCGATCTGCAAGGTGGCCGCGTCTACGGCAAGAGCTTCTTCACGATCTTCAGCCCGCGCATCGACCGCTACACCGTCGGCATCGAGCCGCGCGACGGCTGGACCGCCAGCGTGCCGAGCAGCCCCGACCCGGCCCCGCTCGTCGGCTGGATGGGCGGCGGCTCCGGCGGCTCCGGCAGCCTGGTCAGCAGCGGCTACGAGTACCACGCCGACCCCGACGGCCGGGCCGTCGCCGCGGGGCTGGACCGCGTGCCGATCCAGGTCTGGTCCACCAAGGCGTTCACCGCCGACTGGTCCGGCGCGGCCAACCCCGGCACCCCGCTCGTCGCCGCCGACCTGTTCCACCCCCCCGGCAACGCCAAAGCCCTGACCGGCTCGTTCGTCAGCAACCTGCCCGTCGAGACCCTGCGCGACCCACTGCTGCTGTACGCCGGCAAAGTCTACAAATTGCCGTCGATCCAGCCCGGCCAGCGTGTGGACGTGCCGGCCGCGGGGCTGCCCGAGGACACCGGCTGGGTGAACGAAATGCGCGCGGTCAACCTGACCCCGAACAACCAGAACGGCAACTCGCGCTTCAACAACCCGCCGGCGGGCGGCGTGGCGATCACGAACCTGAACATCTGGGGGGCGCTGTTCCACGAGAAGGCCCGCGGCTCCGGCAAGGCGCTGTCGAACGCCTCGCTGCGCGACCTCGACCAGTCGTGGCGCATCGACGACACACGCGCCAAGACCTCGTTCGACGAGGCGATTCTGCTCGCCGCCGTCGCCCCGCCGAGCGGCCAAAGCGAGGCGATGATGACGGACCCCACCGGGGCGTCGCCGACGAAACTCTGGCTCACGGGCGGCCTCCCCGGTGGCCCGGCGGCCCGCAAGCCGGTCCCCGGCACGATGCGCCAGGAGACGTACATCCGCGTCTACATCCCCATCCGCCCCACGGCCAAGAAATAGCGTTGGCGTCCACTGAACTCGCAAGGCGACCGCAACATGATCGAGTGCCGCGACCTGACCAAGAAGTACGGCGACCTGTACGCCCTCGACCGCTTAACGCTGTCGCTGGAGAAGGGCGACTGCTTCGGCTTCATCGGCCCCAACGGCGCGGGCAAAACCACGACCATGCGTATCCTCGCGACCTTGCTGAACCCGAGTTCGGGCGAGGCCAGTGTTTGCGGCTACAGCATCTACAACGGCTCGAAGGACATCCGCCGCGCGATCGGCTACATGCCCGACTTCTTCGGCGTCTACGACGACATGAAGGTGATCGAGTACCTCGAGTTCTTCGCCGCCGCGTACAGAATCAAAGGCCCCGAGCGCCGTAAGAAGTGCGACCAAGTCCTCGACCTCGTCGATTTGGGCTACAAGCGCGACACCCTGGTGACGAGCCTGAGCCGCGGCATGACGCAGCGCCTGGGGTTGGCGCGGGTGCTGCTACACGACCCGCAAGTGCTGCTGTTGGACGAGCCGGCGTCGGGCCTCGACCCGCGGGCGCGCATCGAGATGCGCGAGTTGATCAAGGAGTTGCGCGGGATGCAGAAGACCATCATGGTCTCCTCGCACATCCTGCCCGAACTCGCCGACATCTGTAACAAAATCGGCATCATCGAGCGCGGCAAGCTCCTCTACAACGGCGACGTCGACACGGCGATTCGTCAAGTCCGCGGCAAGCACGTCTACATGGTTTCGGTCGGCCGCGAGCGCAACGAAGAGGCCGCCAAACGTCTCGAAACGTACCACGAAATCGAGAAGGTCGATCTCGACACGACCAACGGCTTCGTCAAGATTACGCTCGCTGAGGGCCAGATCGACGGCAGCTTCATCGCCGAGCGGCTGATCTCCGAGCAGTTCAAGTTGAAGAGCTTCAAGGAGGAGGAAATTAACCTCGAAGACGTCTTCCTGGGCATTACGAAGGGCATCACGAACTAGGCGAGTCTGAGGCGAGCCGCCTGCGTCAGCGGGCGGGTTCTAGG
>JANXTD010000483.1 GCA_025352585.1 Fimbriiglobus sp. | reverse complement strand
GGCCTTCGTCGAGCAGATGCTGACCGACCCCGACGCCCTGTTCGACGCCCCCGGCACCGTCACGCTGAAGGACTCGCGCTCCTCGACGGTCGCCGTGCTGAACCTAGGCAGCCAGTCCATCGTGCTGAAGCGCTTCCGCGTCAAGTCGCCACTCGTGCGGCTCAAGAACGCCGTGCGGCCGACGGCGGCGTTGCGGTCGTGGGGGTTGGGCCGCAACCTGCTCGACCGCGGGTTGCCGACGGGCCGGCCGCTGCTGGTCGTCGAGCGCTGGCGCACCGGCCGGCCGGCGGAGGGCTACGTCGCCTTCGAGAAGCTCGACGACGTGGCCGACCTCGCGGAAGCCGTACGCGGCACGAGCGACCGGCGTGTGCTGCACGCCTGGGCCGACAAGATCGGCCGGCTGCTGCGCGCGATGCACGAGCGGGAAGTGTCGCACCGTGACTTGAAGGCCCCGAACATCCTGCTGGTCGGCGTGTCGGACCCGGCGACGGCGCGGCCGGTGCTGCTCGACCTCGTCGGCGTCACCGTCGGCGTTACCGTCAGCGTCGCCGTGCGGCGGCGCGACCTGGCGCGGCTGGCCGTGAGCTTCCCGCGCGGCACGGTGTCGAACGGCGTGCGATTGTGCTTCCTGCGGGCGTACCTGGGGCGCGGCGAGGCGTGGAAGCCGTGGTGGCGCGCGCTGGCGAAGCTGGCGGCGGCCAAGGTCGCGCGCAACGGCCGGCGCGGGCGACCGCTGGCGTGAGCGCTGACAGTGGGGCAGATCGCTGGGGTTGACGGTCGGATCGCCGGGATTTTTCTGACGCCGCCGGCGAAGTTTTAGGGGCGTTCCGAGGGCCGGACGATTACAATCGGGGACGCCCTTCATCCCCTTTTCGTGAGGCGTCCCCGTGGCCCAACAGAAACTCGGCGAACTCGTCCCCGTCGGCGGCGGCGACGCCATCCCGCTGCTCCAGGAAGTCCTGACCGTCGGCCGGCGCGAGTCGTGCGACATCTGCCTGGCGTTCCAGAACGTGTCGAGCAAGCACTGCGAATTCGTCTACGCCAACGGCCAGTGGGCCGTCAAGGACTTGAAGAGTTCCAACGGCGTGAAGGTCAACGGCGGCGAGCGCCTCGTACCTCACATGGCCCGCGTCCTGAAGCCGGGCGACGAGGTGAGCATCGGCCACCACAAGTTCACAATCCACTATGAGGCGGTCGGCGCGTTCGAGGAGCCGGTCGAAGAAGACCTGTTCAGCCGGTCGCTGCTCGAGAAGGCCGGGATCGTCAAGCCGAAGGGCAACTAAGAGCGAGTCGGGAGCGTCGCGACCGCGTACCCCGGCGCGCCGATGGGATTGTGAACGACTGCCTGTGAACAACATCAATTCACGGGCTGCCTAACATTTCGGCAATCGTGCCTGCCCTCCATGCGGCGGGTCTGTAACATTGCGCCCAACATTTCTTCCCCCTTCGAGGCCACTCCCGTTTCGAGGCACGCCCCGCCGCGGGGCCGGGCGACGGTCAAGAACCCCACGAATCCCGGCGTATTGTCGTGTCCTCCCCGGTACCGGCGGCGCAACTTTGCGACCCCTTCGCCGGAGAGCCGGCCCCAACGCCCCGCCCGTTCGGGTGGGCCGGCACGCCACTTGCCTGGATACCAGTCGGTTCCTTTTCACCCGCCGTGTCGGTTCCCCTCTCCCAAAAGTCATTGTCCATCTCTTGGGGAAACCTCATGCCCACGCCCTTCGCCCGGCCGACGGTTTTGCGCCGCCGCGCCTTCACGCTGATCGAGTTGCTGGTCGTCATCGCCATCATCGCGATTCTGATCGGCCTGCTACTGCCGGCCGTCCAGAAAGTCCGGGAGGCCGCCGCCCGGATGAAGTGCAGCAACAACCTGAAGCAACTCGGCCTGGCGCTGCACAATTACGAGAGCTCGAACGGCTTCTTCCCGACCGCCGGCAAGAACTACGCCTGGGCGTCGCCCCCCGGTTCCCCCGGCTACAACCTGAGCGGCCTGGTGATCCTGCTGCCGTACATGGAGCAGTCGGCCCTGTTCGCGCAGTACGACGACAAGTCGGCGTCCCACTCGTGCCAGAACGGCCAGACGGGGCCGCTGGCCGGCGGGGGCGTGAGCGCGGCCAACCTCGCGCTGTGCCAGCAAAAGGTCGGCACCTTCCTCTGCCCCTCCGACAACGGCACCCCGACCACCAAGTCCGGCGACACCTTCTACGGGCCGTCGGCCGGGGTCGCTTACAAGTCCAACTACGACTTCATCGTCAACAACGTTTACAACACCGGCAACTACTGGGCGACCGCGACGGCCTCGGCCCGGTACATGTTCGGCGAGAACAGCAAGGCCCGCGTCGCCGACATCACTGACGGGACGAGCAACACCCTGGCGATGGGTGAGGGCACCCTCGACGTGTTCGACGGCTCGCGGGCGGCGTGGGCCTACCGCTCGTGGGTCATGGACGGCATCGACCCCACCAACGGCATGAACATTTACGTCTACCCGTCCTGGACGGGCGCGACCGCCGGCAAGCCGCTGCCGCGGGGTCAGTCGTCGGAGTACAACAACCCCGGCAGCCTGCACACGGGTGGGGTCAACTTCGTGTTCGCGGACGGCTCCGTCGCCTTCCTCCGCGACTCGATCGACGTGGTGACGCTGACCAACCTGTCGAAAATCTCCGACGGCCTCGTCGTCACCATCCCGTAGCCCCCGCGCCGCGTTGGCTCAACTCTGACGCGCGGGCCGCGGGACCACCCGGCCCGCGTTTCGCGCCGTTCTCAACCCCACACCTTGGACGTGACCATGCGCATCGCCGTGTTGTTCCCGCTGGCCGTGTTGGCGCTCGCGTCGGGCTGCTCGCCGTCGTTGCCGCCGGCCGTCGCGGTCACCGGGAAGGTGACTCTGAAGGGCAAGGCCGTCTCCGGGGCGATGGTCCAGTTCGTCCCGACCGAGGCGACCGGCACGATGGCGAGCGGGCGGACGGACGCCTCCGGCTCGTTCACGCTCTTCGCCGCGGCCGGGGGCGCGGGGGTCCGTCCCGGCCCGTACAAGGTCGTGATTTCGAGGCTACTCAAAGCGGACGGCCAGGAGATCCCGGAGGGCGTTAGCCCGCTCACTTCCGGGGGCAAGGAGTCGCTGCCGAAGTTCTACAGCGACCCCAACGAGACGTTCCTGACGGCCGTGGTCCCGCCGACGACCCCCGCGACCGTCGATTTCCCGCTGACCGGCCAGGGCGGCGCGGCCGGCG
>JANXTD010000569.1 GCA_025352585.1 Fimbriiglobus sp. | reverse complement strand
CTGATACGCGGGGCCGAAGCGTCGTTCGTCGACGAATTGCACGATGCTGTAAAGCTCTTCGAGGCGGTTTTCGAGCGGCGTGCCGCTCAGTACCATCGCGTAACGGCTCTGGAGTTTCTTCACTTCTTTCGACGTTTTCGATTCCCAGTTCTTGATCCGCTGTGCCTCATCGAGAACGACGACTTGCGGCTTCCAGGCGTTGATAGCTTCGCGATCGCGCACGACTTGTTCGTAGTTCACGAGGCGGTAGAACGTGTCTTCGGCGTACTGGTCTTTGCGGGTTTCGGGCGAGCCGTCGATGACTTGTACCGCACGTCTCGTGAACTTGCGAATCTCGGTTTCCCACTGATATTTCACCGACGACGGCGCGACGACGAGCACGCGACCGATGCCGCGTTCGCGGGCCAAAAGCTCGACGGCGGCAAGCGTTTGGATCGTCTTGCCGAGGCCCATATCGTCGCCGAGGATACTGCGGCCGCGGCAGGCCAGGAACAGCGCCCCACGCACCTGGTAGTCGTACAGCGGCGTCGGCAGCAACTCGAGGTCGAGCGTGCCCTGTTCGAGTTGCAGCAGCCAGACTTCCTCGCGGCGGGCCATCTCGGCGCGCTCGACCTCGCGGTCGATGAAGTCGAGCGCGTCCGACAGCACCGTCACGTCCTCGGGCACCGCCTCGATCGCGGCCACGACCTCGGCGTAGCGGCCGCGGCCGGACCACAGCCCGCGCTCGTCGAAGAAACGCTTCGCCAACTGCGTGAGCTTGTCGGAGGTGCGCGGCGGCAGGTGGATCGCGAGTTGCAACGCCTCGCCGTAGTGCAGCGTGACTTCGGGCCGCGTGACCGTCGCCTTCTTCTTCTGCAAGTGCGCCGGCAAGTCGTCCTTGAGCGTTTCGAGCACCGCCTCGACGTGCTTGCAGGTGCCGAGCGTGTTCGACTTGAAGTCGGGGCAGGTACAGGCGTTGTCGCCGACCTCGAAGCCGCGGATGCTGACGGTGTACTGGCCGCCGGAGTCGGGGTTGGTGACGCGGTAGTCGGAGAAGACGCGCTTCTTGCCGAGGTTCTCGATGGCGAACTTCGTGCTGCGGGCGCGCTGGCGGCGCAGGTCGATCTGTTCTTCGCGCAACATCGCTGGCGGCTCCGGGGGCAGGGGGTCATCATACCAGACCGCCGCCCGCCGCGAATTCCGTCCTACCCTAACGCCATGACACGCCCCCTGCTGACACTCGTCGCCGCGCTGCTCGGCGCGCCGGCGTTCGCCCAGGCCCCGACGGCGTTCCCGCCGGGGGACTTCGTCGAGTACTACTCGGCCGCGCGCGTCCACGCCGGCGGCGGCGACCCTTACGACGGGGCGCAACTCATGCCGTGGCAGGTCGCGATGATGCCGGCGGACACGCACCGCGGCGTCATCATGCTCTGGACGCCGCCCTGGACGCTGCCGCTGTACACGCCCTTCGGCTGGCTCGAACCCAACGCGGCGCACCTCGCCTGGCTCGGCACGCAGTCGCTGCTGCTTTTGCTCAGCGGCCTGGCCCTCGCGGCGGTCTACGGCGGCGGCCGGCGCTGGGCGTGGGTCGTGCCGGTGGGCGTGCTACTCACGTCGTTCGAGACGACGCGGCTGCTCGTTTACGGGCAGAACTCGGCGATCGTCCTCGCCGGGCTGGCCGGCTTCCTCTACTTCCGCACGCGCGGCTACCCCGTCGCCGCCGGGCTGGTCGGGGCGCTCACGGCGGTCAAGCCGCACCTGCTGTTGCCGTTCGCCACGCTGCTGCTGCTCGACGCCCGCACCCCGGCCGGCCGGCGCGTGCTGCTCGGCGGGGTCGCCGCACTCGCGCTGGGGTCGCTGCTGGCGGCGCTGCCGAACCGGGCGATCTTCGCCGACTTCCTGCACGCCATCACGGCCCCGAGTTCCGAGACGACCGTCGCCGTGACCGACTGGGAGTTGCCGCTGGCGAGTTACCACTTGCGGATGGCACTCGACCCGGCGCAGTTCCGCTGGCAGTTCCTCCCGGCCGCGCTGGCCTGCCTCGGCTACGCCGTGGTGCGGGTCCGCGCGGCGTCGCCGTGGGACTGGGCGGCGCGGCTGCCGCTGGTGGTGCTGGTGTCGCTGCTGGCGGCCCCGTACGGCGCGTGGGTCTTCGACCTGGTCCTGCTAACGCTCCCGGTGACCGCCACGCTGTTCCTGGCGCTGGGCACCGGCCGGGCCGTGGCCGTCGTCGCGGCGGTGGCGCTGCACCTGGTGCGCTACGCCGTCGCCGCCGGCACCCCGTCGCTCGGCGGCAGCTGGCCGATGACGCCGCTGGCACTCGCGGGGTACCTCCTCGTGGTCGCGCTGGTGAAGCGGGGTTCTCCCGATTTCGCCACTCGCGCGGCGGTATCCTGACCGGGGGCGACACTAACCCCGTCACAGGAGGGCCGCGATGACTGCCGACGCCGACCGACGCATCGCCGACGCCCGCCGCGACCCCGAGCGCCTCGGCACGCTGCTCGAAGCCTACCGGCACTACCTGCGGCTCTTGGCCCGCGTCGGCATCGGCCGGCGGCTCCAGGGCAAACTCGACGCCTCGGACGTGGTGCAGGAAGCCTTCCTCGACGCGCACCGCCACTTCGAGGACTTCCGCGGCACCGCCGAGGGGCAGTTCGTCGCCTGGCTGCGCGAAATCCTCGCCGGGACGCTGTCGAACCAGGTCCGCCGCTACTTCGGCACCAAGGCCCGCGACCCCCGGCTCGAAGTGAACTTCGCCGCCGACCTCGACCAGTCGAGTTACGGCCTCGCCCAGATGCTCGCCGACCCGCGCAGCTCGCCCAGCGCCGCCGCGAACCGCCGCGAGCAGTCGCTGCTGGTCGCCGAGGCGCTGGCCCGCCTGCCCGACGACTACCAGACGGTGCTCGTGCTGCGGCACCTCGAAGGGATGACGTTCCCGCAGGTCGCCGCGGCGATGGGACGCAGTGTCGATAGCGTCGAGAAGCTGTGGCTGCGCGGCCTGACGCGGCTGAAGAAGTCGTTCGCCGAGTCGGGGGGTGCCGCGTGACCGCCGACGACACCGCCGACGACCCGCGCGTCCTGCAAGCGGCGCGCGACTACCTGGCCGACCTCGAGGCCGGACGACGCCCCGACCGCCGGGCCTACGAGTCGCGCCACCCCGGCCTGTCGGAGGCGGTCGCGGAGTGCCTCGACGGCGTCGAGTTGGCCCACGGCCTCGGGGCGATGCGCGGGCCGGCGGCCGCGGCGCAGTTCGCGCAACTGCCGCTGGGCGACTTCCAAATCGTCCGCGAACTCGGCCGCGGCGGCATGGGCGTGGTCTACGAGGCGACGCAACTGTCGCTGGGCCGCCGGGTCGCCCTGAAAGTCTTGCCGTTCGCCGCGGCGCTGGACGCCAAGCACTTGCAGCGCTTCCGCACCGAGTCGCACGCCGCGGCGCAGTTGCACCACGCCAATATCGTGCCGGTCTACGCGGTCGGCTGCGAGCGCGGCACGCACTACTACGCGATGCAACTGATTGACGGCCAGCCGCTCGACGCCACCCTGCGCGACGCCGGCGACGCCGACCCGGCCGCCACGACGACGCCCCCCGGCAGCCCGACGCGGCCGGCGACTTCGGCCGAGCGTAAGGCGACCCACGGGGTCGCGGCGCGGATCGCCTGCCAGGTCGCGGAGGCGCTCGACTACGCCCACGAGGCCGGCGTGGTCCACCGCGACATCAAGCCGGGCAACCTGCTGCTCGACGGGGCCGGGCGGGTCTGGGTGACCGACTTCGGCCTGGCGCAGTTGACCGCGGAGGCCGGCGGCCTGACCCGCACCGGCGACGTGTTCGGCACGCTGCGCTACATGAGCCCCGAGCAGGCGTCCGGCCGGCGCGGCGACGTGGACCACCGCACCGACATCTACTCGCTGGGCGCGACGCTCTACGAACTGCTGACGCGCCGGCCGATCTTCCCCACCGCCGACCGCCAGGCGCTGCTGCACCAGATTTTGCACGAGGAGCCGACGCCGCTGCGGAGCCTCGACCGGCACCTGCCCGAGGAGTTGGAGACGATCGTCTTGAAGGCGACCGCGAAGCTGCCGGCGGAGCGCTACGCCACGGCGGGGGAGTTCGCGGCCGACCTGCGCCGCTACCTCGACGACCGGCCGATCCTAGCGCGCCGGCCGACGGCGGTCGAGCTGGCGCGCAAGTGGATGCGGCGGCACCCGGCGGCGGTGCGGGCGGCGCTCGCGGTGTCGTTCGCCGGGACGGTCGGCTTCGGCCTGACGACGGCGGTCGTGCTGCGCGAGCAGGGCCGCACGCAGGCGGCGTACCGCGAGGCCGAGGGCCGCGCCGCCGAGGCCGAGGCCCGCTTCCAGCTGGCCCGCCGCTCCGCCGACGAGATGATCCGCCTCGCCGACGACGACCTGGCCGACGACCCGCGGACGCAGCCGCTGCGGCGCAAGCTGCTCGAGTCGGCGCTGGCGTACTACCAGGAACTCATCGAGCGGCGGCGCGACGAGGCCGCGCCGCCGACCGAGGACCTCGAGGCGACCCGCGCCCGCGTGGCGGCGATCCTGAGCGACCTGGCCGTGATGCACGGCGCGTGGCAGCACCTGCTGCTGCGCGACCCGGCGGTGCGGGCGGAGCTGCGGCTGTCGCCGGCGCAGTCAGCCGAGGTCGAGGCGGTGACGCAAGAGATCGCGGCGCTGGAGGGCGGGCCGGGGCCGCGCTTCTCGCGGCTCCGGCCGGACGAGCGGAGCGACCGCGTCCTCGCCGACGCCCGCCGGCACGAGGCGCGAATCACGGCGGTGCTGCGGCCCGAGCAGTTGGCCCGGCTGCGGCAACTCGCCTGGCAGGCCCGCGGCGCGGAGGCGTTCCGCGACCCGGACCTCGTCGCGCTACTGAAGCTGACCCCGGCCCAGCGCGACCTACTGCGCGGCCCCGACGACGGCCCGCCGCGGCCGGGCGGCCCGCCCCCCGAGCGCCGGCCTGGCCCCCCCGACGGCCGCCCCGGC
>JANXTD010000479.1 GCA_025352585.1 Fimbriiglobus sp. | reverse complement strand
CGAGACGATCACTTCGCCGCCGGTCAGCCCGAGCGCCTGGTCGATTGCTTCGGCCAGGCGCGGCCGCAGCTTGCCGTCGGCGGCGCGGGCGTCGAGCACCAGCCGGTCGATGACAATCTCGATGCTGTGCTTGATCTTCTTGTCGAGCTGTTGGTCGTCGGTCATCTTGACGACGCGGCCATCGACGCGCGCCCGGACGTAGCCGCGCTTCACCATGTCGGCGAAGAAGTCCTTGAACTCGCCCTTTTGCGTCCGCACTACGGGGGCCAGGATCAGGAAGCGTGTGCCGACCGGCAGCGACAGCACGCGGCCGACGATCTGCTCGCGGGTCTGGGCGGTGATGGCGCGGTCGCACTTCGGGCAGTGGCCCTGGCCAAGCCGGGCGAACAGCACGCGCAGGTAGTCGGAGACTTCCGTCACCGTGCCCACAGTCGAGCGCGGGTTGCGGCCGGCGGTCTTCTGCTGGATGCTGATCGCCGGGGCGAGGCCGCCGATGTACTCGACATCCGGCTTCGGCAGTTGCCCCAGGAATTGCCGGGCGTAGTTCGACAGGCTCTCGACGTAGCGGCGTTGGCCCTCGGCGTAGAGGGTGTCGAAGGCGAGCGACGACTTGCCGGAGCCGGAGACGCCGGTGAAGACTATGAGCTTGTTCTGGGGCAGTTCGAGGCTGACGTTGCGGAGGTTGTGTTCCTTGGCCCCCCGCACGACGATGTTGCGGCTCTCCATAGCGTAGCGTCAACTCCCGGTGGCACTAATGTTCCCGTGTCCAGTGGTGGTAGTATAGCCGGCGAGGCAAACCGAGAAACGACGCCGCCCGCGGGGGAGAACCCGCGGGCGGCGACTTTCGATCGATTCGGCCGGGCCTTACAGGCCGCCGGCGGCGGCACCGGTGGCGCTGCCGGTCTGGTTCAACTCTTCCTCGCTCTGGATGATGATCCGCGGCGTGACCATGATCATGATGTGCCGGGTCTCGCGGCCGATCCCCTGGTTGCGGAACAGACGGTTGATGTACGGGATCTGGCTGAGCACCGGCGGGCCGAACTCGTTACGGCCTTCGCTCAGGGTCTTCAGGCCGCCCAGCACGACGGTGCCGCCGTCGGGGCAGCTCACCGTGGTCTGGACGTTGATTTCCGTGATCTGCGGCTGCTGGAAGAACTGCGTGAACGGGATCGGCACCCCCTGCGAGCCGCCCTCGAACACCGGGGTGATGAAGGCCGTCACCGGGAACAGCGGTACGGTGGCGCTCGTCAAGCTCGACAGCGTCGGCGTCAGGTTGAGCCGGACGAAGCGGCGGTCGCTCGACACGATCGCCTGGACCGCGATCGAGATGCCCGGCAGGCTCCCCTGGCCGCCGATCTGCGTCTGGCTGCCGATCGGGATCGGCGTGTTGCGCGGGATGTAGACGAACTGCCCGCCGACGTTGATCACGTCGAGGCCGGTCGTGAAGAACGACACGTCGCCGACGAAGATACTCGCCGTCTGGCCGTTGAACAGGGTGACCTTCGGGGCCTGCATGGTGCTCACGCGGCGGTCGCCGGCGGCCGCCTCCATGAACATGAAGACCTGGATGTCGTTGAGGAACGCCAGGCCGATGCCCAGGCCGCCGTTGCCGGGGCCGGGGTAGCCGCCGAAGGCCGGGACGCCCAGGCCGAAGCTGTTGGTCCGCACCGGCACGTTCAAGTCACTGGTGTAACCGCCCGCGGTCGGGTTGTAGCCGACGACGGCGTTGTTAGTATCGACGTTGTTGATGAACGGCTCGGGGCGGAACTGCCCGGTGGTGAGGCTCTGCTCGAACTGGCCGCGGTGCTTGGTCTTGATGTTCATCGCGAAGTCGACGCCGATGCGCTCGAAGAACGACTCGGAGAGCGACATCACGCGGATCTCGACCGACACCGACACCTCCTGGAGCCGCCGCAGCGACTCCAACAAGTTCTGCACGTCGGCGATCACGTCGGCGGTCTGGTTGACCACCAGCGCCCCGCCGATGTCGAAGTACTGGAGCTTGCCGGCCCCGCCCTCGTCGGCCCACGAGTACGGCTTGACCATGCCCTTGATGAGCCGCATCAGCTGCTCGGAGTGGTTCGAGCGGCCGTTCTTGGCGAGCGTCGCCGACGAGGCGAGCGGCGTCTGGTCGTTCTGCAACACCGCGTTGCCGCCGCCGCCGGTCACGCCGGGGATCGACCCGCCGGTGACGAGTTCGCCGCCCTTCATGCCGCCGGTCGGGCTGTAGCTACTCGCGCCGTTGTTGCTGGCGACCCAGGCCGGGGCCGGGGCCCCGCCGCTGAGGGCTTTGGCGAGCGACTGGTGCGGGGCCAGCGCGAAGTCGGGGATCGGCGTCACCAACTCCATCACGCTGAAGACTTTCGTCACCAGCTTGCCGCGGGCGCGCTTCTCGGTCGTGATGGTGATCACGTCGTTCTCGACGACGAACTTCAGGTTCGCCTTGCTGAGCAGCACGGTCAGCACGTTCCGCAGCGACAGGTCCTTGAGGCTCTCGTTGACGAGGGTCTTCGTCAGCGCCGTGGGGTCCTCGGCGAGCGCGGCCGTGTCGGTCGTGATGTTCAGCCCGGTCTTGACGCGGATCTGGCCGATGGCGTCGAGCAGGGTCACGTCGTTGGTGAACTCGACGGTGATCGGCCGCTCCAGCCGCACCTCGATCTCGCGCTCCGCCTGCGACAGCGGCTTGACGAGCAGGTTGTTGCCGTCGCCCCGAAGGCGGTTCTTGAGGGCCGCGGCGGGGTCCACCATCAGCGGCTGCTTGTCGATCGGCACCTGGCCGAAGTCGTCGGCGTCGTTCAGCGCCGTGTAGAC
>JANXTD010000470.1 GCA_025352585.1 Fimbriiglobus sp. | reverse complement strand
GGAGACGATCCGACCCTGCACGCCGTCTCCTTCCTTGACGGGGTGCTTCAGCCGGCCTTTGATTTCGACTTCCATTTTCCGGGGCGCCGTCCAGCGGCGGATGCTGCAATAGTCCGGATTGGCCCCGGTGTGGCCCCCCTTGTCATTTAGCAAGGTCCAGCCGATCTTGTCGTCGGGGAGCTTAGCGCCGCCCTGCCAAGCCGTGCCGTTCCAGTGGGGATACTTCGTGAAGGCCGTAGTCTTGCCCGTCTTGGCATCCACGCTGCCGTAGCCGTACTGCCAGGCGTCGGCCAAATCTTCGACGATAGTCGGTTTGTCCATTACCGGCTTGTCGATGTACTGCATGGACAATCCGATTTCACGCGGGCTGGCCGGGCGGCCGTAGACGATGCGGATCATCTCCTCGACCTTGTGCTTCGGGTCCGACTCGCGGGCGACTTCGGAACGGTCCACCAGTGCCTTCGCCTGCTGGGCCAGGAACGGGCTGTTCATCAGGTAGAGCGCCTGTTGCGGCACGGTCGTCGTGAAGCGACCGGGGGAGTGCTGGTCGGGGCTGGCGAGGTCGAAGCTGCGCAGCGTTCCCGGCAGGTTCTGGCGGTCGATGCTGCCGTAGAGGGTGCGTCGCAACGGGTACGGCGACTTGAACAGCTCGACGCTGCGGCCGTAGAGGGTGCGGTCGAGCTTCCCGGAGGCGGCCAAGAGCGAGTCGCGTAACGCCTCGAAGTCGAGCCGGCGGCGGTTGGCGTGGCTCAGCAGGTGATTCTCGGGGTCGCGGGCCACCGACTCGGGGCTGGCGGCGGAGGCTTGCTGGTAGGCGCGTGACAGCATCATGCGGCGGTGCAGCGTCTTGAGGCTCCAGCCCTCGGCAGTGAAGCGAGTCGCCAGCCAGTCGAGGAGTTCGGGGTGGCTCGGCGGCTCGCTGCGCAGGCCGAAGTCCGACGGCGTGGCCACCAGCGGCTTGCCGAAGTGCATCATCCAGACGCGGTTGACCAGGACGCGGCTCGTCAGTGGGTTCGACGGCGAGACGACGGCCTTCGCTACTTCCAGTCGGCCGCTCGTGCCGCTGCCGGCCGGCGACTTCGCCAGCGTGCCGACTTGCAGGAACTGCCGGGGCACGACGGGGCCGCGGTTGTTGGGGTTGCCGCGCAAGAAGACGCCGATGTCGCCCGGCTTCTCGACATCATTCAGGACCATCGCCCGCGGAGGGTTGGACGGCGACGACGCCTCGAACTGATCGACCTTCTTCTGCAAGTCTTTCACCTTGTCGCGGTCGTCACGCAAGACGAGTTTATCGAACTCGGCGAGCGGCACCTCGGCGGGGCCGTCCTTGGCGAGAATCCGTCGGAAGCGCTCCGAGACGCTCAGCGTCAAGAAGTGCCGGGCACGCTCCAGCGCGGCGGGGCGGAACTGCTGGTCGCGCAAGATCGCTTGCAGGTCGCCGGGCGGCTTGCCAATTAAACTCCGGGCCACGTCGAAGTACTTCTTCGCCGACGCCGGGGTGCGCAGCTCGGCGACGATCTCGGCGTGCCGCTTGGCGCGGTAATCGACGATCGCCTGCTCGCGGACTTGCACCTGGGCCTCGAACTTCGCCAGTTCCGGCGTCCGCTCGGCCGCCCCGATTAGCGGCAACTCCTTCGGCTCCTGGCTGGCGGCGAACACGGCGTATAGCGAGTAGTAGTCGCCGATGCCGACGGGGTCGAACTTGTGGTCGTGGCAGCGCGCGCACTGCACGGTGAGGCCCATCAGCCCGCGGGTGACCACGTCAATGCGGTCGTCGATGATGTCGTGCGAGTTGTTGCTGAAGCGCCGCCCCACCGTAAGGAAGCCCATCGCGGCGAGGGGCCGCTTGTCGTCGCCCAGGGCCAGTTGGTCGGCGGCGATCTGCTCGGTCACGAAGCGGTCGTACGGCTTGTCGTCGTTGAAGTTCCGCACGACATAGTCGCGGAAGGTGTAGGCGTACGGGTAGGCGGTGCTCTCCTGGAAGACGTAGCCCTTGGTATCGGCGTAGCGGGCCAGGTCGAGCCAGTAGCGGCCCCAGCGCTCGCCGTAGTGCGGCGACGCCAGCAGTTCCTCGACGACGGCCTCGAAGGCCCGCGGCGACGGGTTGGCGACGAACGCTTGCACCTGCGCCGCGGTCGGCGGCAGGCCGATCAGGTCGTAGTACGCCCGGCGGATCAGCACCTCGCGGGACGCCGGGGCCGCCATCGCCAGGCCGGCCGCGTCGAGTTTCGCCGTGACGAAGGCGTCGATCGGATTCGACCCGGCGGGTAGCTTCGTGGCCGGCGGCTGTGGGTCGCGGATCGGCTGGAAGGCCCAATGCGTCGCGGCGTTGCCCGACTTGACGCCAGCCGTCGCCGACTTCGGGAAGGCCGCGCCGGTCTTGACCCACTGCGTCAGCACCTCGACCGCGGCGGCCGGCAACGGCTTGTCCGGCGGCATGGCGTAATCGCCGACGCGGCGCACGGAGAGGATGAGTTTGCTCTTGTCGGGGTCGCCGGGGACGACGACCGGCCCGCCGTCGGAGCCTTTGGAGAGTCCCTCGGCGGTGTCGAGGCGCAGTTGGGCCTGCGCCTTCTTCGCGCCGTGACAGCGGGTGCAGTGCTCGACGAGCAGCGGCCGCACCTTGGCCTCGAAGAACTCGACCGCCTCCGGGGTCGGCTCCGCGGCGCGAACGGACATC
This sequence comes from Fimbriiglobus sp., assembly GCA_025352585.1. Lineage (GTDB taxonomy): Bacteria > Planctomycetota > Planctomycetia > Gemmatales > Gemmataceae > Fimbriiglobus. The sequence goes on along the minus strand of JANXTD010000470.1, from coordinate 1,826 downwards.
GTGGCGGCTGCGAACAGCGTGGCGAGCAGCGCGAATCGCTTCAAGACGGCACCGCGAGGGTTGGCGGGATCGAAGGGGGTCAGGCAGGTGTGGTCATTATACCGCGCGAACCGAAAGCGGCCGGCCGGGATTCGCCCCTTCAATTGCCGGGGGCGGCGCGGTATGCTTGCGCCACCGCCCACCCCCGGAGCAACTCCCATGGTCCGCCGCTCGCCGCTCGCCCGCTTCCTCCTGTTGGCCAGTGCCTTCGCTGGCCTCGCGGGGGTCGCCGTCGTCGCCCGGCAAGCCCCGCCGGCGACTTCGGTCATGACCGACGCGGCGACGAAGTTCCTCGGCACGCTCGACGCCGACCAGAAGAAGGCCGCCGTCTTCGCCTACGACGACGAGCACCGGGCCAAGTGGTACTTCACGCCGCAACAGACCAACCGCGAATCGACCCGCAAGGGCCTCCGGCTCGACAAGCTCACCGACGCCCAGAAAGCCGCCGCGTTCACGCTGGTCAAGTCGGGGCTGTCGGCGAGTGGCTACGAGCAGGCGACGACGATCATCGGCCTCGAAAGTTTCCTCGCCGAACTGGAGCCGAAGGGGGCGAACACGCGCAACCCCAGTTGGTATTTTGTCAGCGTCTTCGGCACCCCGAGCGGCACCGGCCAGTGGGGCTGGCGCTTCGAGGGCCACCACCTGTCGGTGAACTTCACGCTCGACAAGGGGACCGTCGTCGCCTCCACGCCGCTGCTCTTCGCGTCGAACCCCGCCAACGTGATGGGCGGCTCGAAGAAAGGCCTGCGGCCGCTGCCGGAGACGGAAGACCTGGCCAAGCAACTCATCGCCACGCTCTCGAATGACCAGAAGTCGGTCGCCCAGCAGAAGGCGCAGTTCCCCGAGATCAAGGAAGGCCAGCCGAACGCCGCGGTCGGCGAGCCGGTCGGCCTGTCGCTGGCGAAGCTCGACGAGAAGCAAGCCGCCCTGCTCCGCAAGCTAATCGAAGCCTACGCCAACCGCCTGACGCCCGAAGCGGCCGCGCAGGAGATGCAACGGGTCAAGGACGCCGGGGCAGAGAACGTCAAGTTCGCCTACTGCGTGGAGCCGGACAAGAAGGGTTCGCCGTACACGTACCGCGTGCAGGGGCCGACGTTTGTGGTCGAGTTCCTGAACGTGCAAGGCGACGCGGCCGGCAACCCGGCGAACCACATCCACAGCGGCTGGCGACGCCTGCCGATGGACTTTGCGATGACGGGGAAGTAGCATTGACGCTTTGAACGCTGCCAGACAAGGGGTAGGCGATGCCGGGCGAGACACCGATCGAAGCGCGGCTAGCGGCACTCGAGGACGCTGTGCGGGAGCTACGACAGCAAGTCGCGCAGCCGCCTAACCGCGACTGGCTCGAGCGACTGATCGGCTCGCAGCGCGACGAACAGGCGTTTGAAGAAGTGATCACCTTGGGCCGCGAGTTCCGTGCCACTGGCGTCGTACCAAAGGACGCGTTGTGACCTATTTGCTCGACACGGACCACATGAGCATCCTCCAGCGTCACGGCGGAGCCGGCCACGCGGAGTTATTAGCCCGGATCAAGCATGTCGGAGCGTCCGCCCTGGCCTGCACTACGACGCAGGATCGGGTGCGTGCGACCTTAGCCAGCTCAACTGCTCTCCGATCCGCAGCCCCAACATCGGCACCGACACCTCCACGCCGCGGCTGGCAAGGTGGTGGGCGAGGAACTCGCGGTACCGCTCGCTGGCGAGGAACACCACCCGCGACAGGTCGGGAACCGTCTCGGCGATTTGAGCGGCGACCCGGTCGCACCACACGTGGCGGTCGGACAGCCG
>JANXTD010000503.1 GCA_025352585.1 Fimbriiglobus sp. | reverse complement strand
CGGTCACGCCGGCCCTGGCCTCGCTGCTGCTGCCCCGCGCCCGGTTCCTGCAACGGAGGGGCGACCCGCTCCTGTTGCGGGGCCTGAAGTGGCTCGACGCCAAGGTCGTGCGCTGGGCGCTGCGGCACCCGCGGAAAGTCCTCGTCGCCGCGGCGATCCTCGCCTTCGGGTCGAAGTTCGTGGTGCTCGGGATGGGGTCCGAGTTCCTCCCGCCGTTCAACGAGGGGACGCTGACCGTCAACGTGCAGACGCGGCCCGGTACGAGCCTCGAGGAGAGCAAGCGGGTCGCGGGGCGGGCCGAGGCCCTGCTGTGGGAAGTCCCCGAGGTGGTGGCCGTCGCGCGGCGGACGGGCCGGGCCGAGCAGGACGAGCACGCCGAGGGGGTGAACACGTCCGAACTCGAAGTCCGGCTCAGCCCGCACGAACGCCCCAAGCCCGGCGTCGGGTACGCCCTGCTGCGGGCCGTGCCGGGGCTGCACGGGCGGGGCGTCGAGACGACCGGGCGGCCCCACGGCCAAGTGCAGGCGGACATCCGCGACCGGGTCGCCCGGCTGCCGAACGTCAACGTGAACGTCGGCCAGCCGATCAGCCACCGGCTCGACCACCTGGTGAGCGGGGTGCGGGCGCAGGTGGCGATCAAGGTGTTCGGGGACGACCTGCGGGAACTGGTGACCGCGGCCTACGACATCCGCGACCGGGTGAGCCGAATCCCCGGCGTGGTGGACCTCCAGGTCGAGCCGCAGGAGAACATCAAGCAGGTGCGGCTGGAGGTGGACCGGAAGGCCGCCGCGGAGTACGGGCTGGCCCCCGGCGAGGTGGCCCGGCTGCTGGAGACGGCGTACAAGGGGCGGGTCGTCTCGACGGTGCTGGACCGGGACCGCTACTTCGACCTCGTCGTCTGGTACGACGAGGCGGCCCGCGCCGACCGCGCGGCGATCGGCCAGACGGTCCTCGACACGCCGTCGGGCCGCAAGGTCGCCCTCTCGCAGGTCGCCCGCGTCCTCGACGCCCGCGGGCCGAACACGATCAACCACGAACATGTCCAGCGGCGGGTGGTGGTGGCGTGCAACGTCCAGGGCCGCGACCTGGGCAGCGTGGTCGGGGACATCCAATTACAGATTGACGATTTACGATTGAAGATTCAAGCCGAGAAACAACGAGCCGGCGGCAATCGGCAATCGGCAATCGGCAATCGGCAATTCGTTGTGGGCGGGCAGTTCGAGGCCCAGCAGCAGGCGAACACATTGCTATTCTGGCTGTTCTGGGCGGTCCTGCTGGGCGTCTTCCTGCTGCTGTGGAAGTGCCTCAACTCCTGGGTCGCGGCGGCGATGGTGCTGCTCATCAACATCCCCCTCGCCGCCCTCGGGTCGGTGGTCGCTTTACTGCTCCTGAACCGCCCCGAGCAGGCGGCCCTCGACGCCGTGCAATGGTGGCAGTGGCCGCAAGTCTGGGCGTCGGCGACGACTCTGTCGGTGGCCCACTGGGTCGGCTTCATCACGCTCATCGGCATCGTCAGCCGCAACGGGATCATGATGGTCGCCCACTACATCCACCTCCAGAAGGAGGAGGGCGAGGCGTTCGGCGACGCGATGATCGTCCGCGGGACTCTGGAGCGGCTCGCGCCCGTGCTGATGACGGCATTGACCGCGATCATCGGGCTGATCCCGCTCGCGCTCGGGGCCGGGCAAACGGGCAAGGAGATTCTGCACCCGCTCGCCATCGTGGTCATCGGCGGGCTAATCGACGCGACGATCATGGACCAGATCGTCACCCCGGCGGCGTTCAAGCTGTTCGGTCGGTACGTCTACCGCAAGCCCGACGCCGGGGCGGACGCGGTGGTCGCGGCGGCCTGGGACGACGCCTGGCTGCACGAACCGGCGGCAGTCCCCGTGATCCGACTGGTGGCCGCGCCGACGCCGAGTCTGACCTTACCCGCGCGGGCGGTGGCCGTCGCGCCGGGTACCCCCGCCGTGCCGACGCCGCCGGGTACCAACGGGACCGGGGCGCACGTCCCGTGACACGCCGCCGGTGTCCCCGAGTCCGCGGCGACTCACGCGAACACTTCCCGGCTGGGCCGAACGGCCTCGCCGGGAGACCGACCTCCGCCGGGGTGGTACTGGTTGCCGTAGCAACCGGACCCAG
>JANXTD010000466.1 GCA_025352585.1 Fimbriiglobus sp. | reverse complement strand
CCTCAAGCGGCGCGTCCAAGAGTACCCGATGTTCGCGCTGAGCCTCACGCCCGGCAACCGGCTCGAACTCCGCGGCACCCCCGGCGTGCACAACGTCACCACGAGTGACACGCCGACGACGGTCGAAATCAAGGTCGCACTCGACCACGAGTCGGCCATCGGCGGCGTGGTCCAGGCCGTCGTGGCCAGCGGGGCGAGAATCCTCAACCTGACGAAGGTCGAGCCGACGCTCGAAGACGTCTTCCTCGAACTCGTCGGCCGCCGGCTGACGGAGAGCGCCCCCGCCGAAGCCGTCGCCGTTTGACCGAAAGCCGCAAATGCCCCAGACGTTCCGCCTGTTCATCATGGCCATGTTGGCGCGGGCCTACCCGCGCATGATCTGGATGGTCCGCAACCGCACCTGGCTGCTGCAAGAAACCCTCCTCCCCGTCCTGTCCGTGTCGGCCTTCGCCTACGCCTACAAGGCGATGAACGCCCCGCCGGAGTACGTCGGCTACGTCATCCTCGGCACGGCCATGACGACCTTCTGGCTGAACGTCTTGTGGAGCATGGGCGCGCACCTGTACTGGGAGCGCGACAGCGGCAACCTCGAACTGTACGTCATGGCCCCTGCCCCTATGATGGGTGTCTTGGCCGGCATGGCGCTGGGCGGCATGACGACAACCTTCGTCCGCGCCGCCACGATCGTCATTACGGGCATGGTGTTGTTCCAAGTCCCGGTCCAGCCGTCGAGCTGGTGGCTGTTACTGCTCGTCTTCTCGTTGACGATGACATCGCTTTACGGCCTGGGCATGATGTTCGCGTCCGTGTTCCTACTGTTCGGCCGCGAGGCGTGGCACACGGTCAACTTGCTGCAAGAGCCGGTCTACCTGTTCACCGGGATGAACTTCCCCGTCAAAGCCCTCGGCACGATGGTCCACTTCGCGCTGCCGGGCCTGGCGCTGTTCATCCCGCTGACGGCCGGAATGGACGCAATGCGGCAAGTCCTCTTCGGCCGCGACGGCTTCTTGTCGGTTGGCACCGAACTCCTCATCCTGGCCGGGTTGTCCGTCGTCTTCTTGTCGCTGGCGGCGCGAACCTTGATGTGGATCGAGCGCAAGGCCCGCCGGGACGGTAAGCTGACGGTGAAGTGGCAATGACCCGCAACGCCCCCAAGGGTCCGCCCGTGGCCGAACAACGCCTGCCGACCCCCGCCGAACCCGGCCCGCTGCTGCCGTGGCTCCTCCTCGCGCTCAAGCCGATGAGCCGCACCAAGGTCAAGGAGTGGCTCGCCGACGGCCGCGTCCACGTCAACGGCAAGTCGGTCACCCGGCACGACCACGCCCTCACCCCCGGCGACCGCGTGGCCGTCGCCGCCGCCAGCCCCAAGCCCAAGCCGCCGACGATGCTCGAGCGCGCCGGCATCGCCGTCGCCTACGTCGATGCGGCCGTGACGGTCCTCGATAAGCCGGCCGGGTTGCTGAGTGTCGCCACCGAGGCCGAGAAACTCGACACGGCGTACTCGTGGCTCAGCGCCGACCGCGAGTCGCGCCGGCTCAGCCCGCCGGTGGTGGTGCATCGGCTCGACCGCGACACGTCGGGACTCTTGATGTTCGCGCACTCGCTGGAGTTGCGCGAGACGTTGCAAGCCGATTGGGACCAGCTCACGAAGAAGTACCTCGCCGTCGTCGAGCGCACCCCCCGCGAGTCTGAGGGGTTAGTCGAAGACTACCTGCACGAGGGCCGCGACCTGAAGATGCGTCGCTGCGTGTCGAGCGAGCCGGGGGCGAAGCTGGCCCGCACGAAGTACAGGGTGCTGAAAAGCGTCAACAACTTGTCCCTCGTCGAGGTCGAGTTGCTGACGGGCCGCAAGCACCAGATTCGCGTGCATTTCGCGGCGTTGGGGCACCCGGTCGTCGGCGACTCGATCTACGGCACCGGCTTCGACCCCGCCGGCCGCCTGGCGCTGCACGCCGCCGAGTTGCACTTCCCGCACCCCGTGACCGACGCCCGCATCAGCCTGCGCTCGCCACTGCCGGCGGCGCTGAAGCGGCTGACGGCGGGGTGACACCGACACTTACCCCACGTACGCGCCGCTGGCCCCCATCATCGGGTCGTCGTAGCGGAACAGGGTCGGCGGGCTACCGCCGGGCGTGATCGCCTTGCCGGCGTAGGCGGTCGCCGTGCCGCTGCCGCCGGGGCCGGGGGCGACGACGACATCGGCGAGGCGGTCGCCGTCGAGATCCTTCGCCGAGACCCGCACGCCGCCACGCTGTGCCGGGTCGCCGGCGAAGAAGTTGGCCAGCGTCCCCGGCTGGGCCACGCCCGCCGCCAAGTCCCGACCGGACAACGCCAGGACGCGCGGCCCGCCGCCGGGGCCGCCGCCGACGATCAGGTCGGCGTGGCCGTCGCCGTCGAGGTCGCCAGAGCTGACGTAGACGCCGTTGCGTAGGGCCTGCTCGAAGACGAACAGGTTGGCGACCTGCGTTTGCCGGCCGGCCCGCAGGCTCGCGCCGTCGAAGACGGTCACGCGTGGGCCGCCCCCGGCCCCGGCGGCGACGATCAGGTCGGGGATGCCGTCGCCGGTAATGTCGGCGATGGAGGTGCGGGCACCGCCGCGGAAGGTGGGGTCGTCGATGCCGAAGAAGTCGGCGCGGACGACGCCCGTCTTGCCGTCGCGGATCTGCACGCGCGGCCCGCCGCCCTCGTCGGGCGACACGACCACGTCCGGCGTGCCGGTGCCGAAGAGGTCGCCGGTCGCCACGAAGAGCCCGCCGGTGAACGCCGCCTCGAACGGCGGCACGTCGAAGGTGACGGCCCCGGAGACCGGGTTGTACTGCTTCACCTGCGTCGCCCGCCCCGGCCCCGTGGCCGCGACGACCATGCCGTTGGCCCCGGCCGCGACGCGGACCTCACCCGTGAACCCAGGGAAGGGGATGCTGAACGCCGCCATCGTGCCGGCGGGGGTTAAGACCCGCAGCGTCCCGCCCGTCAGGCCGACCACGGTCGTGGACTGCCCGACCAGCCCTGGCGGCGCGGTCGGCGGTGCCACCGGCGCGGGGGGCAGCGGAGGGGACGGCTGCCCCGGCAGCGGCAGCGTCGGAAACAGTGGCGGCGTCACCGGCGGCGCGACCGGCGGCACCACCGGCGGCGTGTTCGCCACGGGTTGCACGACGATCTTGAGATTCGTCGTACCGGATTTGCCGTCCGCCGAGGTCGCTCGGAGGGTAACGCCCGACGTAAAAAACGTGGTCGGCTCCGTCGGCACGCCACTGATGACGCCGTCCGAGCTGAGACTCAGCCCGGCGGGCAATGGGAATGTCGTGAACACGTTCGTGAACGTGTACGGCCCCGGCGGCCCCGACACCGTGAGCGCCTGGCGGTACGGCACCCCGACGACGCCCTCCGGCAGGGTGTCGGGCTGAATTTTGACGACCGTGGCGGGGTCGGCCGGCGCGACGATTCGCCGGGCGAACGTCGTCGTCAGGCCCGACCCCTCCGTGACGGACACCTGGAAGTCGATACTCCGCGCCTTGGTGGAGGTCACCAGGCCGTCGGGGCTGACGTTGACCCCGTAGGCCGGCTCGACCACGGCGTAGGTGTAGGGGCCGGGCCGCCCAGACGCGGTCAACTGCGTCGAGTAGGGTGTGTCCGCGACCCCTTCCGGCAGCGTCGTCGGATTCAGCGTCAACGCCGGGCCGGTCGGCAGGACTGTTTGCGTGAAGGTGGTGCTGGCAGGGGCCGCCGTGTTGTACTCGAAGCTACCGTAGTCGCGGCCGGTGTAGCCGGTGAAGTAGGCCCGCAACTTGTGCTCGCCGGGCGAGAGCGTGTTGGTTGAGACCGTCACCGTGTTCATGAACGTGCTCAAGGTTCGCTTGCCGAGGACCGCGCCGCCGTTCGAGTCGTCCAAGATCGTGAGGTCTCCGCCCTCGGCCGCACTACTCCCCAAGAATCCGCCGGCGTAAGTCGCCGCCGCCGTCAGGGTGACCGACTGGCCAGGGGCCGTCGGGTAGACCGAGCTCGTCAGCGTCACGGACGACTCGATCGTCGCCGGGTTGATGCGCGTCTCGAACTCGCGGAGGGACAGGATCGCGCGGCGGGTCGGTATCGATAACATCGGCGTTCTCTGGCGTCGCAATCGGGAATGGCGGCCAGACTCTAGTTCACGATGGTCGTCCGGGCGCACCAACTGGGCCGAAAGCCTTGCCGGATCGGCACGATCGTCGTAACCGTTACGCTGTGGCGCGTCGGGTTTCTGCGGGGGCGGGTGCATGATCGCGGTCGAACACCTCACGAAATACTACGGCGAGTATCCTGCTGTGCGCGACGTGTCGTTCGAGGTGCCGCGCGGCCACGTCGTCGGCTTCCTCGGGCCGAACGGCGCGGGCAAATCGACCACCATGCGCATCCTCGCCGGCTTCCTCACCGCCACCAGCGGCCGGGCGTCGATCAACGGCTTCGACGTGTTCTCCGACCCGATCGCCGCCCGCCGCCGCATCGGCTACATGCCCGAGAGTTGCCCGCTCTACCCGGAACTCCGCGTCGAGGAGCACCTGCGCTTCCGCGCCGGCTTGAAGGGCCTCGGCTGGGGCAGCCGCCGCAAACGCATCGACTACGTGCTCGAACGCTGCTGGCTCAAGGACGTGCGCCGGCAACTCATCGGCACCCTGTCGAAGGGCTACCGCCAGCGCGTCGGCCTCGCGGACGCGCTACTCGCCGACCCACCCGTGCTGATCCTCGACGAGCCGACGGCCGGCCTCGACCCGACGCAGATCCGCGAGACCCGCAAGCTGATCCGCGAACTCGGTGCCCAGCACACGATGCTGCTCTCGACGCACATCCTCTCCGAAGTCGAGATGACGTGCGACACGGTCATCATCATCGACAAGGGCCAGGTCGCCGAGCACGGCACGCTGGCGGACGTGCGGGCCAAGCACAAGAACCGCAACCTCGAAGAGATTTTCTTGCAACTCACC
>JANXTD010000456.1 GCA_025352585.1 Fimbriiglobus sp. | reverse complement strand
CTTGCGGCCGCCGACGCATTCGGTGCGGGCCAGCAACTCGACTTCCTTCAAGATTGCGTTCGTGTAAGTCTGCACGTCGCCGGCGTTCTTGTCCGTGTAGACGCGGACGTAGCAGAACTTGCAGCGCTTGCGGCAGAACGGGATGTGCAGGTACAGCCCCAGCGGCGTGCCGGGCGTCGGCGGGCGGTGCAAAGCAGCCGCCGCAGCCGGCAAGTTCTCGGGCTTCCAGAACGAGAACGGCGGGTAGTTGGCGATGAAGTAGTTGCCCAGCCCCGTTTTTTCTTGGTCAAGTCCTGTCATAGCAGCACCTTGTGGTCAGTCGGTAACTTCACTTGGCACGGAACCGGCACACTATTATACTGGCACGCCTGGTGGGAAACTATTTTTTACCGCCGACCGAGGTCCGCGACAATGGCACGACGATCCGAGCCGTGGTTCCGCGAGGAGCGGGGCCAATGGTACGTTTGGCACGACGGGAGGCAGGTCAAACTCGCCCCCGACAAGTCCGAGGCGTTCGAGAAGTGGCACGACCTGATGGCCCTCGCCAGGGTGACCACCGCCGGGGACAAGAACCCCTTCAAGGTGGTGGCCGAGCAGTTCCTCGACTGGATCAGCCGGAACAAGAAGCCGAAGACGTACAAGACTTACAAGCCCCACTTGCAGGCGTTCTGCGACGTACACGGCGGCGTGCAACTCCGCGACCTCAAGGCGGCGCACGTTGACGACGTGCTGAAGCGGCACGCCGGCTGGGGCAAGAGCACCCAGCGGGGCGTGATGGTGTGCGTCATGACGGCGTTGAACTGGGCGGTCAAGCAGGGGGTCGCCGCCCGGAACCCGCTCGACGGCAAGCTCGACATCCCGCCCATCGTCAGCCGGGGCCGGGACAGCGTGATCCCGCGGGCGGACTACGAGGTCATGGTGGCGAACGCCAACCCCCGGTTCCAGGACTTCCTGATCGCCTGCCGCAACACCGGCACCCGCCCGCACATCGTCGCCGCCGTGACCGCCAAGCACTTCCACGAAGCCCCGTTCCCGACGTGGGTCATGGAGGAGCACAAGACGCAAGACACCGGGGAGCCGCTGGTCGTCGTGCTCACGCCGACGATGGTCGCCCTCACGAAGAGGCTGGTGGCCGAGCGGCCCGAAGGCCCGCTCTTCCTGAACAACCGGGGCAACCCCTGGACCGACACCGCCTGGGGCAAGGCGATGTCCGGTTTGCGGCGCAAACTGAAGGCCGCGGGGGTCAAGCTCGACTGCTCGGGGATCGTGTATGGCTTCCGCCACAGCTACGCGACGGAGATGCTGAAGCGGGGCGTGCCGGAGGCCCACGTCGCCCAGATGTTGGGGCACAAGTCCACGGCGATGCTGAGCAAGCACTACAGCCACCTGTCCTCCGAGATCGGCACGCTGGTCGGCCACCTGTGCCACATCGGGGTCGCGGCGGGCGAGGTCAGAACCGCAGGTGGCGAAAGCCCGCCTGGGGTCGGGCAGGTCGCCCCTGCCGTGGACGAGACGACGGGGAAGCCGGTGGAAGGAGCGGCATGACGTTCGGCGTCGTGGACGGCGAGGCGAAAACGCCGCCCGGCTCAGGCGACAGTGGTTTTACGTTCGAGTGGCGGCGGACGTACTCGTCCACATTGTCGGCGCTAATCTTGATGTGCGTACCGACCCGGAAGCCGATTAGCTCGCCCTCGCGATACAAGTCGTAAATTTGCCTCCGGCTGCACCGCAGTTGCGACGCCACCTCGCCGGGGAGGAATATTTTTCGTTCCATCGCACTCGATCCGAGTCATGGTGTCGCTCCCGCACGCAGAGCATTTCAGTCATTGAAGGGTTGTGTATTGCACAAATTTCACGGCGTGCACACGCCGGTGGCGGCGGGTCGCCGCACGCTCTCGCTCCTCGCCAAACACACTCCCTATTTCAATGATCGGCACGGGGCGGGTTTTTGTGCAGATTCGGGCTGCGCGACTTGTTGACGAATGAAACGTTGACTAATTGTAAGCGACGCCCCAGAAAGATGATGACGTGGCGCAGTGAAGACCTGGGTACTTATTCGACGACTGTCCCGAATTCAGCCGGGAGGGCGTTCAGCGACGGGGGGTTGCGAAACAAGTGGTCTGCTACGGTTAGTGGGAGTGGCGCGGGACGAGGTTTGGAAGCAGGGTTGTGACGACTCACTTACACCTGCCGCCTTTGCGACCTCGCTCCCTGCATGCGATAATTAAGCCGAGCCGTCAGGACTGGCCGGGGGCTGCCGCGGAGTAAGCCGGCTGCCATGCCGCCCAGGCGAGGTGGCGGCAGGAGCGCCGCGGGGCGTTGGGAGAGCTTACCAGTGTCGCCGTACTTCATTTTGCACCCCCCATCTCGCCAGTCCTGGGCGACCGCTGATCCCCACCAGTGGCTCCTCGACCGCCGCGACGACGACCTGCTGGCCCCGGCCCGCGAGCGGCTGCTCGCCAGTCCCGACGACCCTGAACGCTGCCTTCGCGTGGCCCTGCGAAGGTGCGGCCTCGCCCTCATCCACGTCGCCAATGAGCAACGGGTACTCGTCCGTCACTGGAGCGGCCCAGCCCCGGACTTGCGCGGCTGGGCGAAGCAGAACAGTTCGGCCAAGGCCAACGTGGTGGTGACGTTCGAGGCCCTGAAGAACGGGACGTTCTTCGTCCACCAGGACGATGGCGACACCCTCCTGTGCGGCGAGCGAACAGGGCCGGACTTCGAGTGGGCCGTGTACGAAGCGAGGTACGCGAAGCGGCGAGTTCACGAGGTTGACGATTCTGACGACGCCTTTGCCTCGGTCACGAACTTCGAGTGGGAAAAATCACTCCACGAGAGGCTGACGTGGCGGGTGTTGAAGGCATCGTGGAACGCCGAGGCGGTGCCGTGCCCGAACTGCGACATACCCCTCATGCTTGTCGCTTTTGATTGGCGCATGGGGATGCTGAGCTTCCGCTCGGGGAGGGTTGTCCGCGTGTGTTTGCGGTGCCGCCGCCGGTTCGAGGTCGCGGTGCAGGAACCGCTGGCCTGGCTGGCGTCCGTGCTCCCCCCGCCTCTCCGGCCCAGCCACCTGCGGCTCTGGGCGGCGGTCCCGATAGACTGGGGCGGACTCTCGTTGGGCCGTGGCCGGGTTGTGCAACGCGCCGGTCGTGGAGGGTGATCGGCAGTCCTCGAACGTGCGCAACACCTGCCGACGGGGAGATTAGGCGTGCGCCGGACTCGTGGTCGAAGGGGTCGCTGATACGTCCCGACCCGGTTCCGCGAGTCGGCTTGAGGGGTCAGGCGATGGCGAAGTGTGTCACATAATAAATGTGAATAATTAAAATCTCAAATCCCCTGACAGTTCGGCCCCCCACCCCGCCCCAGTAGACGGCAGCAGGGTGGTGTATGCTTATGTTTCAAGAATATCCTTTGCATTCCACCAGGGTCAGGTCACGCAGGGTAGACCTTTCCGAAAAGGCCGAAACGAAAAATCGCCGCCGGTGAATTTTCGCAATTCCTACCAAGGTTGAGCAGGTGCAGAGTTTGCGCCCGGTTCTACCTATCAACGGAATCGAGACGTACCTAGACGGGCTAAGGCTTATTCCGAAAGGTCCCGTTACACCTACGCAACGGGGGGCGGCAACTAGGTGCTAAGGACTGAGGTCGGATTGAACGTGGACACCTGCCGTTGTTGGGTGGCCGTTCCTCAACTCACACTTGTTCGAGCGGTTAGTGGCGGGACAGTACCGATTGAGTACCAGCACGCCTCGGATTTCACGAATTTCACATGCATGCTAATCGCGTTGCTCGGTTTTTGCGACCGGCCTGAGTGCCCGCGCCGCACTACCGATCAGTTCGTCTTCATCGTACCCAGTCCCCCCAACGTTCAGGCTGTGACTAAGCCCCCGGCCAACTAGACTCTGAGTTCAGCGACCGGGGGAACTGGAGCAATGTGAAGTAGCAAAATTGCATAATGGTGCTTATCATTTATGCTATAGCCTCGACAATTTCATTGAACATCATTCGGATTTGCCGCACTACTTTCGGCACTGTTTCCACAGGAAAATGTAATTATTAACATGATCAGTATTGCGAAGTGTCCCAGCAGATCGACCGGTTTGGCAGCAAGGTCATAGAAC
>JANXTD010000464.1 GCA_025352585.1 Fimbriiglobus sp. | reverse complement strand
CCGGGTTTTGCCGTTAGCGACTACTTCTTCACGTCCACGATCGTTTTCCACTGGGCGGCGACCGTGTCTTGCGGGACGAGCTTCGTCACCGTGTCGAACTCCGCCGAAGAGCGGGCGAAGTCGCCGCGGCCGGCCGCCGCGACGCCGGAGAGGAACCTCACGCCCGGCCCGGCCTTGGCGTCCGCCGACGCTTTCACGAGCGCGTCGTAGGCGGCCGTCGCGGCGTGGGGGTTGCCGAAGACGTTGGCGGAGGCCTTCGCCTCGGTCAGCCAGTCCTTGGGGTCGATCAGCGCGAAGCCTTGCTGCGCCGCGCCGGCCGCCTCGTCGTACTTGCCGGCGGCCGTGAGCGCCTGCGAGGCGCGGACGGCGAGCGCGCCGTTCTGCGGGTCGTCCACGGTGGCGTGGCGGTAGGCGCGGGCCGCCTGCTCGAACTTGCCGTCGCGGACGAGTTGGTCGGCCTCCGCGGCGAACCCCGCCGGGACCAGCGCGGGGGCCAGGGTCTCGACGGCCGGCGGGATCACCGACTGGTCAACGGCCGGCGCGGGGACGACCGGCACGAAGTCCGACAGCACGGCCACCGGCGACGCGACGAACACCGGGCTGGCGTAACTGCCGCTGTAGCCGACGCCGCTGAAGCCGCCGTAGCCGCCGCCATAACCCCCGCCGTAGCCGTAGCGGTTGAAGCCACCGAGGCCGTAACCCCCGTAGCCGCCGTAACCGTAGGGCGAGCCGAAGCCGCCGAAGCCGTAGCCGAACGGCGAGCCGAAGCCGACACTCAGGCCGAAGCCGTAGGGCGAGAAGTAGCCGCCGTAGCCGCCGTAACCCCGGTAGCCGCCGTAGGCGTAGGGCGAGGCGTAACCGCCGTAGCCGACCGGCCGGACGAAGCCGCCGCCGCCGTAGGCCTGCGAGCCGAGGCCGTAGCGGAAGCCGGGGTTGCTGCCATAGTAATTATTGGTGACGCTGCGGTTGCCCGAGGGCAGGCCGAAGTTCGTCGCGGGGCCGTTGCCCGCGCCGACGCTGGCCGAGTTCACGGAGTTGTACGCGCGGTACGCCGGGCTGGTGCCGCCGGCCGCGACGCGGTTGCCGCCGGAGTACCCCGCCGCCGGCGTGAACGCAGGCGATTGACCTTGGACCAGCCCAGCGGAGCGCGGGGCACTTTGCGACAGGTTGTACGGCTGGTGGCTTGCCAGGCCGGTCGGCGCGACCGCACGCATCAGGCCGGCGGATGACGGGGCGACGCCCTGCGGGCTGACCGAGCGCATCAGGCCGGCGGACGACGGGGCGACGCCTTGCGGGCTGACCGAGCGCATCACGCCATTGTTGACCGCGGAGTGCTGTTGGGGGGCCGCGAAGTGTTGGGGGGCCGCGTAATGCTGAGGAGTGCTGTAGGAGCCGCTGCGGCCGACGGCCGTGCCGCCGTAGCTCTGGCCGCCGGCGTAGCGGACGCCGCCGCTGTTCGCGCCGCCGGAGTAGTGCGAGGCGCTGCCGCCGGAGTAGTGGGCACCGCCGCCCGAGGCGTGACCGCCGGCCCCGGCCGAGGCGTGACCGCCGCCGCCGTGACCTCCACCGCCACCCCCACCGTGGCCGCCGGCGGCGAAGGTCGGGGCGTTGGCCGCGAGTAAGGTGAAGCTAACCAGGAGTGGCTTGAGCAACTTGGGGCGAGGCATGGTGGGTGCCCTCCGGAAGGGAGGTCGGGGGGGAACGAAAGACTATGACATCATACGCCATCGCCGGCCGAGTCTTGCGTGCCGTTTCCCCAGATCGCCACGGCGAGGCGGGTCCGCGCTTGACGCTACCGCCCGTACCAGGCGACGAGTTTCGCCAACTCGCCGCGCTCGGCCAGGGTGCGGACGCCCCACGCCTGCCGGCGACTGCCCAGCAGCGGGTTGAAGCCGAAGCTGTCATCGACCGCCTGCACGGCCAGCCGCAGGGCCTCGTCCGGCGTGCGGGTGCCGCCGGCCGCGAAGACCCGGCCGAGCCAGCGGATGACCGGGTACGTCAGCACCAGGGCGTCGAGGCCCGCCCAGAACGGCCGCCCGAAGTTGGTCGGGCCGCAAAACTGCAACGACTCCAGTTTGAGCCGGTAGAAGCGCGTCAACAGGGCGTCGCCCTCGGGCGTGAGCGGCTGCGGGAGTTCGGCGGCCTCGAAGGTCGCGCCGGGCGGGATCTGGCCGTGCAGCTTGGGCACCGGGCCGCGGCCGGCGGCGAAGCGCCAGGCGGCGCGCAGTCGCGTCCCCCGGCTGCGCGACGAGACGCCGGCGTGCGTCCCGGCGTCCTTGCGGCTGTAGATTGCCGCGACCTGCCGGAACACCGTGCGACCCAGCCAGCCGGGCGGGACAACACCCGACGGGTCGAGCGGCACGTCCTCGGCGACGGCGGCGGTGATCACGGCCAGGAACTCGCTGAGCCGCGCCCCGGAGATCGCCTCGAAGCGTGACTTGCGGCACAGCGCGGCGACGGCGACGACGTTGCGCAGGCGGTACTCTAGCGGCACCGTGTCGTCGGCGACCTGCCCGGCGAGCGACTGCGCGAAGCGGATCAGGTCGGGCCACGGCGGCGCGACGGCGTCGCCCACTTGCAACAGCGGCGGGGGCGACGCGGTCGGGCCGACGGTCAGCGTCACCCCGGCGTCGGCCTCCAGCAGTGCGGCGTAGTCGCGCAACTCGGCCGCGTGGTCGGCGAGCGGCCGGCCGCGGTCGGCGACGGCCGACGGGCAGGCGAGCCGCAAACTCACGCGCCAGTGGTCGCCGGCGGGGACCATGATGAACGGGTAGATCTGGCACGACATCGGCTTGGCGG
>JANXTD010000462.1 GCA_025352585.1 Fimbriiglobus sp. | reverse complement strand
TGCTGCTGGTCTTCTTCATCCTGACCGCGACCTACGCCACGCTGCGCCGCACGGTCGAACTCCCGCCGGAGCCGCCAGACCCGCAAAGCCAGCGGGCGAGTTTGCCGAAGCTCAAAGACCTCGAAGACCGCGTCTTCAAGGTCATCGTTCGGATGGAGGGCGACGACCCCGTGGTCCGCATCGAAGGCAAGGTGGTCGCGCTCGGCGACATGGAGGCCGAGATGACCGAGTACGTCAAGCGGAAAGGCAAGACCGAGGCCTTCGTCGATGTCAGCCCGGACGTGAAGTGGGCCGTCGAGATCAAGGTGATGGAGGCGACCCGCGGGGCCGAAGTCCGGCGGATCTACTGGCCCAAGGGCAAATGAGGCAACTACCGCCCCAGCCGGTTCATCTGCTCCGACACCACCAGCCGGTACTTGCCGCCGACGACGCTGACCTTGAAGATCGTCTGCTCCACGTCTTCGGGGCGGCGGTTGCGGTAGCCCTTCTCGAGCTTCGACAGCTCCTCCTCAATGCCCTTGGGGAAGATCGCCCAGAACTCGCCGGGGGTGAAGCTCAGGTTCAACTCCCGGCCGACCTCCTCGCCCGACTTAGACTTGGGGTCGCAGAACTGGATTTGCTGCGAATACGAGGCCAGTTCCGCGTCGGTGGCGATCGTGCCCGGCTTCGGGTTGCGCAAGTCCTTGAAGACGTACATCTGCTTCCCCTCCGGCGGCACGCTGACCAGCACGATCGCGCCGAGGGCCTGCAACTGGTCGAGGTAGTCGCGGCCGCCGTTGGTCTGGAAGCGCATCACCCAGCGCAACGAGCGGGCGCGGGTGCCGTTCGCTCCGGTGCCGCCTTCGCCGGGGCCGGGCAAGCCGGGGCCTTTGCTAGGCCCGAGGTCGCCTTTGCCGTTGAGCTTGTCGCGAAGCGACTTCTCAAGCCCGATACGCGACTTGGCGTTCTCCGGGGCGACGGCCACCGCGTCGGCGCTCGGGTCTTCCTTGGCCCACTCCCGCTGGATCGCCTTGACCTCGGGGATCGTGAAGTCGTTCTGAATCTTCTCGTCGCCGGAAGTGCTCGTCTGCGGCGGCGTCGGGGCGGCGAGAGCTTCCTTGGGGTCGCCGCCGCCGCCGGGCGAGCCGTTGCCGGCGTCGTCGCTGCCGGCGTCCACCGCGCTCATCGGCGGCATCTTCTTCTCGGGGCCGCTGCCCAGCGAGAGGAACAGCAGGCCGACGAGGATGGCGAACATCGTCGTGAGGAACAGCGTCGAGACGAGCAGCGAGATGGGAAATTCGAGGTTCGGCGAGTACTTCTTCCAGGAGGTCGCCTCGGGCGGCCCGAAGGCGAGCGGGTCGGCGCTGAGGTCGATCGGTTCAGTCGGCATCGCTGTCACCTCCGGGTCGGGTGTCGTCGTGCAGGCTGTAACGTACCCGACGCGGGGGTGTTTGCCAAACGAAGAAACCAGGCGAGTGCCACTCACTCCAACTCCACATCGGGTGGCAAGTCGTACTGAGCGTACGAACGACTCGCACCTCGAGTACGTGATCGGTCACCCTGAGCACGATCGAGAAGTACCACGACTTGCCGGCCACGTCGAAGAGTTCCGCGTTGATCATCCGGCGGTGGGACGGGACCGGGTTGACGCCTTAAGCGACCACCCGCCGGTACTCGTCCCTGGCGGCGGAATCGAAGCAGAGCTTAACCACCGGGCGACACCCCGAATTGAGCATCGGCGTGTTTCCGAACCTCTTCCCAAGACACCAGGACCGCGGTGCCGTCGTCGATCGCCGCCGATCGCCGGCGGATTTCAGCCAGTCACGCCTCGCCCTTCAACTCGGGGCACGGCGGCTCGCACGCCTCCTGGAGCGCGTCGGCGAGCGCGAACCGCTCCAACTCGGGGAGGGCCATAATGGTCGCGAACAGTTGCTGCGTCGTCGCCGTCATCGGCAGTCCCCTCGAAGTCGTGCGGGGTTCGGGTCGTCACGTCAGAGTGTACTTCAGCGCCGCAGCCGTGTCACGCCCGCCCGCCGGCGGTCACTTCTTCGCAGGGGCTTGCAGGACCAGCGAGATCGCGTTGAGCACCGCGCCGGCCCGTAATGTCGTCCCGATCACGAGCCGGCCGTTGCCCGCCAGGGTCGTCTCGGTGTCCCCCGCGACGGCCGTGTTGCCGAGCCACTCCGTCTGGTAAGTGTCCGACGGGTCGAGCGTGCCGTCGGGCTTCAACTTGTAGTAAATGACCCGCATCGCGTGAGTCAGGTTGCCGGCCTTGACCGCCAGCCCGCCGACCGCGTAACCCGGCTTCGCCACCTCCCGCTGGATGCCGGGCATCCAGCCGTTCTGCGGCAGGTCGCGGTCGAAAATCGGGTAGACGTGGGCCAGGCAGGCCACGTCCTCCCACTTCCACTGGTTCCACTCGAAACCCAGCAGCGGCCGGCCTCGGCGTAGCGGGATGTCGGCACGTTCAGCGCCGGGTCGCCGACGAACGGGGTGTCCTGACCGACGCCGGCGCTCGCGTTGGCGACCGGCCACTTCGGCGGCGGCAGGCGGAGCTTCGCCGCCTCGTCCGCGGTCCAGGCCCGCGCGAGCGTCACGCCCCCCTTCACGTCGCCCGCCGTGAACGAGTTCGAGACCTTGAACACCGGGTAGAAGCCGCCGCCGTAGCGCTGGTCGGACTGCGTCAGGTAGCACTCGCAGTTCTCAATCGCCGACAAGCCGTTGCGGAACGGCATCCCGCCGCGGACGTCGAGGCGGAGTGTCCCGACGCGGTCCCTGAGCGACCCGAGCCAGATCGACTCGTCCCTCTAGCCGTTGACCCGAAGGACGAGGTACAAGTTGCCGCCGAGGCTGCCGTCGCGGGTCCGCTCGTAGTCCAGGGCCATCTGGGCGAACGGGGACATCCCGGCCCGCTCGGAGCGAAGCTTGTCGAGCTTGAAGACGGTGTCGTCCTTGCGCGGCCGCAGGGGCGAAGACGCGTGGCCGTCGGCCGACAGCACGCCCTCCTCGGCGGCCGGGGCGTAGAGGTCGGCCGCGGGGTCGTTGTCCGGCAATAGAGTGGCGACCGGCTCCTTCGGCGGCACGTCCGGGGCCGTCCCGACGGCCGTCGGGACCGGGACGGCGACCATAGGCGGTGCGGCAACCACCGGGACGGGGGGCGGCACCGGGGCGCGACTCAGGACGGCCGCGAGGCCGAACCCCACGACCGCCAGGCCGACCAGTGCCGTGACGCCCATCAAGCCGACGCCTAGCCCGACGAGCACGATCACCTTCGCGTTCGCCGGAACGCGACCCTTGGGGCGTGAGGGTCGGTCGTCGTCGAAGTCATCAGCCTCGGCGCGTCGGTCGGCCATTGCAGTCCCTTGGCGTGTCTGTCGGGTATTCGCCGGTAAGTTAGGCGAATTCTCGCGAGGTGTCCACAGATAACTCGGGCGGACTGCATCATACAAGCCCCAACCGTGATGGGCTTGTGTGCGATGCAGTCCGCCCGAGTCGCGTCGAGAAATGTGGCTGAGGAGGGACTTGAACCCACACGACTTTCGTCGGTCGATTTTGAGTCGACTGCGTCTGCCATTCCGCCACTCAGCCCTGCCGCCAAGATAACCGCTTTCCCCGACCGGACAAGGGGCCGACGACGCATAATATGCCCGTACCTTCTCGATGCCCCCTACGCCAGTGAGACGCCCGTGACCGAACACCTTGATGTCGTCGCCATCGCCCCGCACCCGGACGACCTCGAAATCCTCTGCGGCGGCACGCTGGCGAAACTCGTCAAGCAGGGCTACCGCGTCGGCATCTTCGACATGACCAGCGGCGAGCCGACGCCGCGCGGGTCGCTCGAAAAGCGCAAGCACGAGGCGGAGGTCGCGCGGGTCGCCCTCGGCGTCCAGGTGCGCGTGAACTTGGGGCTGCCGAACCGCGTGCTGATGGACGGGCCGGAGGCACGCTACCGCGTCGCCACGGAGTTGCGCAAGTACCAGCCGAAGGTGCTCATCGCCGGGGCCGGCCGCACGCCCGCCGCGTCGCCGGACCACCACCAGGGGCACCTCATCGCCGAGGCGTCGCGCTTCTACTCGCAACTGACGAAGTGGGACGACCGCTTCGGCGGCGAGGCCCCGTACCGCGTGCCGCACCTCGTCTACGCGCTCTTCCCGACCGACGCCGAGCAGCGGCACTGGCACTCGACCTTCGTCATCGACATCGAAGACACGATCGCGCAAAAGCTGGCGTCGATCGAGGCCTACGAGTCGCAGTTCGACGCGGATCGCTTCGCCAAGGTGAAGCACTTCGTCAACGCCCACGCGGCCGTCCACGGGGCCAAGTGCGGCTTCATGTACGGCGAACTGTTCGCGCTGCCGCACCCGGTCGGCAACGACAACTTGATGTCGGTGGTGCTGGGGTCGAAGGTGTCGATCGCCGCGGTGAACCTGACCCCCGGCCAGGACCACCTGCCGATGGGCTGAGACTACTTGCCGTACTCGGCCGGCGTCTTGCCCGGCTTCCACTCGGCGTCCTTGCGGAACTGGAACCGCGTCGGCTTGAACTCGCCGACGTAAGTCACGTCGGTCACGGCCGGGATCTTCTCCTCCAGGCCGGCGGCCCAGAAGCAGGCGTTGACGATCATCCGCCGCGTGCCCTCGAACTCGCAGTCCTGGGACGCGCCTATCGTCGTCGTGAAGACGCGGCCCTTGGCGCCGTCGTCGCCGTAGGTCTTCGTCCAGGCGACCGGCATCATCGGGTCGTTCTTCTTGCCGGTCACGGCGACGGAGTCGGGCTTCAGGGTCGCGGTCACTTCGCCCAGCACCAGCGGCACGGCCGACGAGACCAGCGGCAGGTTGACGGTGTACACGTCGGAGGTGCCGAAGACGCTGCCGGGCGTGACGCCGCGCAGGATCGGGTGCGACTTGCCGGCGTCGGTGAAGACCCCGCGGGTGCCCTCGACGCCGTGGTGGCCGTGGTGGTTGACCCACGTCTCGCCGAGGACTTGCTTGCCGAAGCCGTTCGAGTTGTACTTGGCGTACTTGCCCTTCGTGCCCGGCTTAAAGGCGTGCGTCGAGGTGCGCAGGCCGACGACCGGCTTGCCGGCGTCGAGGTAGTCGGCGACGTACTGGAACTGCTCGTCCGGCAGCGTGCGGAAGCGCAACGACACCACCATCAGGTCGGCCGTCTTGAGCGCCTCGAGGCCGGGGATGTTGTTGGTCACGTTCGGGGCGACCGTGCCGTCGGCGGGGTCGATGGCGAAGAGCACCGTGCATTTGAAGCCGTGCCGGGTCGAAAGGATTTTCGCCAGCATCGGCAGCGCCTCCTCGGAGCGGTACTCCTCGTCGCCGCTGACGAAGACGACGTGCTTGCCCTTGCCCGGCCCGTCGCCGCCCTCGTACGTGAGCCACGGGTCGGCGGCGACCCCGACGGTGCCGAACCCGAGCGACACCACCAACGCGAACAACCACTGACGCATGCCATCACTCCTGAGAGGAAGGTCTACGCCAGTGGTTGTAAGCGCTCGAGGGGCCCGACGCAATCGTCGGGGCGTTAATCCGCCTGGTACGTCTCGCCGCCGTTGCGGCTTACCAGCGCCGCCAGGACGCGGATGTCGGTACTCGACCGCAGGAACCGCACCGAACCGTCGGCCAGCAGGGCGTTCGCGCCGCCGGTGTGGAAGGCGTAAATCTGGCCCGAGCCGTCGGTGCCGTACACCGCGTCGCCGGTCGCCCCGTACGAGGTGATGAGCTGGCCGTTGCTGACGTTGATGCCGGCGGGGCCGGGGTAGCTCGAGCCGTCGGCGCTCGAGCCTTTGAGCAGCGAAATCTCCGAGGCCGGGCGGCACCAGCCGCCGCCGTTGATGCGACTCACCCCCGCGGCCGTGGTCACGAGTTTCCCGTTGACGTAGCGGTTGGGACGCCCGGCCGACTCGGTGAGTTGGATCGTGTTCGACAGGCCGTCGGTGAAGCTGGCGAAGGTGAGCTTGAGCGTCTTCGAGATCGCCCCGTTGTCGACCTTGGCCGACGCCGCGTCCACCAGGTTCGCCGTCGCCAGTTGCGGGTCCACCCCGTAAATGCCGGCGTAGTCCCCGTTGGCGACGATCGGCGTCCAACTGCTGTCGGGCGCGCCGTCCAGGATGACACCGTTCGGGGCCGACGGGCACTGGACACCCTTGAGAAGCTGACTGGTGTAGGGCGTGTTGGCGGCGTCCGACCAGTTCTTCGTCTGGTCGATCTTGCGGTACAGGTTGTCCTGCTCGATGTACGGCAAGATGTACGTGAGCCAGCGCACCCGGACGGTGCCGGCGGCCGCGGGCCGGATGTTGCTCGGCAGCCCCGCGTTCGGGTCGTGGTAGTTGTGGAACGCCAGGCCGAACTGCTTCAAGTTGTTCGTGCAGGTCGAGCGGGCCGCCGACTCGCGGACCTTCTGCACCGCGGGCAGCAGCAGCCCGATCAGGATCGCGATGATGGCGATCACGACGAGCAGCTCGATCAGGGTGAATCCGCGGCGGGACTTCAAACGGGTCATGGGTAATCCTCCGGTACGGGGCGGGCGAAGTTAGCGTTTCAGGGCAATCGTTTCGAGGGTCGTGGGGCCGGCCAGGACCGTCGCCGTCAGCCCCGAAGTCTCGGGCCGGGCGAACTTGACGTTGAGGCGGTTCGACGGCGGTTCGTCCGGGCGGACCCCGGCGAGCCAAAGTTCGACCGTCACGAGGTAGTCGCCGGTCGGTGCCCCGTCGTTGCCGTCGTAAGTCGTCAGCGTGAACGTGCCGTCGGTCTTGACCGTGCCGCGCGGCTTGACGACCTCCGGGCCGCTCACGCCGACGGGGTGGAACACGACTGTCGCGTGCTCAGCCGGCTTGGAATCGATCAGCACTTTGCCCGTCACCGCGAAGGTCGGCTTGCGGCCGGTGTCGTCCCGACAGCCCAACGGCATCAGCGCGAAACCGGCGACGATCCAGGTGGCGAATCGGGGCGTCATGGCATCTCCAGCGAACGGGTCACGGCATCGACTGCACTATGTTTATCGTCGTGGAGATGATTGGTCAACACAAAATCACGTCAACACCGATCGATTTGGTAATAATTCACGGCGAAATCTCGACTGATTTCGTGATGTATCACGTCATTGGCGAGCCAAGACCGTCAGCGACTGGTGAGGCTTAGACCTCCGGTCGCTGACGCTCTTGGCTCACCAGTCGATCTAGTATTCGAGTGACGCAAGAACTGCGTCACGAGTGAGTTGCGCCGCGTGCTGTGACGTTTCGAGACTGGCCACTTCCCGCAACGGGTCGAGATACGACACTTCGTCCGAGGCGTGCTGGTTGACCAAACCCCGTGCGGCGAGGTCAAGCAGCGCCGTCGTCCAGAACCGCACGCTTCGCCCGACGTAAGTCGCGTTCAGGCCGTGGCGGCTGACGCTTTCGCAGAGGCGAGGTAAATCGTCCGGCGCAATCGTACAGGCGATCGCGGCCGCGTCGGCCAATGTTGTGGGGTCGTAGAGCAAGCCCTTCCAGAACGCCGGGACGCCCAAGGCAAGCGCTGGTGGGGTCGCGTCGGCCCCGCGGACTTCGAGGAAGTTCTTCAGCCGCACGTCGGGGAAGACTGTCGTCAGGTGTAGTTCCCACTCCGCTGGCGTGGGGTAGCGGCCGCCGATGCCGTGAGTCAGATAGTCGCGGAAACTGCGGCCACCGGCGGGGCGGTAGTCGCCGTCGCGGAAGAGGAACAGCATCGGCACGTCGAGCAAGTAGTCGCGGTAACTCTCGAAACTCAGGCCGTGGTCGAGTAGGGCGACGAGTGGCCCGGAGCGGTCGGGGTCCATGCCCTGCCAGACGCGGCCGCGGTACGACGCCCAGCCGGACGGCTCGCCGTGGCGGTACGCGCCGTTCAGCAGCAAGGCGTTGAACAGCGGCCCAAGCTTGAGCGCGACGGTGAACTTCGTCACCGCGTCGGCCTCGTCGGCGTAGTCGAAAGCGGCCTGCGTACTCGCGGTCGCTTTCATCATGGTCAGCGCCGTCGGCGAGTGCGACGGCAGGTACTCCGCCATGACGGCGTGCCGGCGGCGCGGCCCGAGTGGGATGCCCTCGACGCGGGCGAACGGCGTCAGCCCGGCGGCGACCCAGATCACTTGCGACGGATCGACGACGGCCCGCAACTCGTCGCGGTGGCGGTACAGTTCCCGCGCCATGTCGGCGAGGTGCAACAGCGGCGGCGTCGAGAATTCGACCTGCCCGCCCGGTTCGAGCGAGATCACGCAGCCGTCGCGGCTCAGGGAGGTGAGGTGGTCGCCCTCGTGGTGCGGCTGCCAGCCGTAGCGGCGGGCCAGCGCCTGCAAGATGTCGCGGACGCCGCCCGGCTCGCCGTAGCTGATGGCGCGGCCGGTGCGGCGGTCGAGGGCGAACTTCTCGAACTCGGCCCCGACGCGCCACTCGGCGCGAGGCTTGCCGCCGGCGTGGAAGTAGTCGAGCGTGTCGGCCAGGCGCACCGGCTCCGCGTCGGCGAGGAAGGCGTCCGGGGCGGGGTGCGTACTCACGGGGGGCTTCTCCGGGCCGACGGCGGGCGAGAGCGGGTCACGGAAGACGTGGAGAAGTGCCCATACTTTACTATCTTGATTCCAAGAAGCAAGATTGACCCGCCCTCGCAACCGCCCCACGGCAGAGTACCCGCAATGACCTGGCTCGCGCGGGACTTCCGCGCCCACTGGAACGACCCCACCCGCTGGTCGGTCGGCGTCTGGCTGGCCCTGACGGTCGCCCTGTTCGCCTACGTCGTTCGCCACGGCCGCGACGCGCCAATGTGGGAGGAGTGGTACGACCTCGACGGTCTGTACGGCGTCACGAGTTCGCTCGACTGGGTCTTCGGTCGGCTCAACCAGCACCGCTACGTCCTCGGCCGGACAGTGATGTATGGGCTGTTCCACGCGACCGGAGGCGACTTCCGCGCCGGCCTCTGGGTCAGCGTCACCCTGCTGTCGGCGAGCGCCGCGATTCTGCTGCACACCCTGCGGCAATTGCGCGGCCGGTGGCACGGCATCGACGTGGCCGTGCCGCTGCTGGTGATGAACCCTGGGGCGTCGGAAAACCTCCTGCTCGGCTACCAGATGCACTTCACGATCGACGTGCTGCTGATCGCGCTGTTCGTCCGCTGCGTGGCTTGCGCCGACATCTGGCTGCCGCGCGTCACCGCCTGGCGCGTCGCCGTCTTGACGGCGTTGCTCGCGCTCGGGGGCTGGGTCGGGCTGGCGTTCGTGCCGGGGGCGACGGCCTGGGTCGCGCTACTCGCCCTCCGCGGCCGGCGGCGCGACGCCCTCGCCCTCGCGCTGCCGCTGTTGGCGTGCGGCTTCTTCGCCTGGTCCTACGCCGAGTTGCGGCGCAACCCGACGCCCGCGGGGGTGCCCAACAGCTTGCCGGAGGCGGCCAACGTCGTCGCGGAGTTCTACTCGATGGCGCTCGGCAACCTCGGCCCGCGCTGGTGGCCGGCGTCGGGCCTGCTGGCGGTCGGGTTCACGGCACTCCTGGCGGCGGCGCAACTCGCCGATTTGGTCAAGTCGCCCGGCCGGCGGGCGGTCGCGGTCGGCGGGCTGGCGGTCGTCCTGGCGCTCGCGCTGATGGCCTACGGCACCGGCAAGGCGCGCCCCTGCGGCTTCGCGGTTCGCAGCATCCCGTTGCTGGCGTTCCTGCCGATCCTGGGGGTGATCCATTGCGTCAAGTTCGTCGGCCCCGTCGGTCGCCGCGCCGAGTTCGCCGGCGCGTCGGTCGCGCTCGCCTTGACCCTGGTCGTCCACTACTGGGGCTGGGCCGACGGCGAGAAGGCGGGGCGGTACCACCACGCCAAGTCCGACCTGTTCGCCGAGGACCGCGACGGCGGCCTGCCGCTCGAATTCCTCCTGTCGAAGCACCAGATGTTCCCCTGCTGGGAGGTGACCACCGGCACGCGGCTGTTGCGGTCGCGCGGCCACCCCTTCGCCCGCGACATCCCTGACGCGCCCCCGTACCGCGTCGTGCCGCTGGCCGTGCCGAAGCCCGCGCCGGCGGAGGTGCCCGGCGAGCCGGCCGGGGAGTGGGTCACCGGCGCGCCGCCCGTCTGGCGATTCGCGGCCCCGACGCGCGGCTTCGTCGCCGGCGTCCGGGTGACGTTGCGCTACCCGCGGGCCTCCGACCGCGTGGCGATTCAACTGGCGTGGCGGCGGCCCGACGGCACGACTGGCGTGAGCGTCTGCATGCCGTGGCTCACGCCCAACGACTGGACGCTCGACTTCTGGGTGAACGACGAGGCGGGCGAATTCTGGCTGCGGCCGCTCAACGAAGCGGACGCCTTTGAAGTGCGGTCGGCCGCGCTGCTGTTACCCGCGGAGTGAGTCAGGCGTCGTCGCCGAAGCCGCGCAGGCGGGGCCGGTAGACGCCGTCACTCGGCGGCTCGTCGCCGCGCAGGAGGAACGAGGCGTCGGCGGCGTCGTCCCGCGGCGGCGTCACTTCGGGTGGCGGCCCCGGCGGTGCCACGGCGTCGGCCGGCTCGTCGAGCGGCACGCCCCACATCGCGGTCTGGTCGTCGAAGTCGTCGCCCATCGCCCGGCCCCCCGATTAGACGCGCATGACGGCGGTGCCCCAGGCGAGGCCCGCGCCGAAGCCGCTCATCACCGCCAGCATCCCCGGCTTCAGTTTGCCCTCGGCGTACGCCTCGTCGAGCGCGATCGGGATCGAGCCGCCGGAGGTGTTGCCGTACTTCTCGAGGTTGTTGAAGACCTTCGTCCGCGGGATGTGCAACACGTCAATGGCCGCGTTGATGATGCGGATGTTGGCCTGGTGCGGGATGTACAAGTCGATGTCGTTGGGCGTCAGGTTGGCGGCGGTCAACACGTCCTGGATCGTGTCGCACAGGATTTCGACGGCCCAGCGGAACACGGCGCGGCCGTCCATGACCATGAAGTGCTTGCCGGCCGCGATGAGTTCGGGCGTCACCGGCAGGCGGCTGCCGCAGGCGGGGCGCTCGAGCAGCGGGCCGCCTGAGCCGTCGGACCCCATGCTGTACGCCAAAATCCCCCGGGCGTCCGTCCCGGTCGGGCCGGCCGGGGCGCGTTCGAGGATGACCGCGCCCGCGCCGTCGCCGAAGAGCGGGTACGTCTTGATGTCGTCGGGGTTGAGGATGCG
>JANXTD010000434.1 GCA_025352585.1 Fimbriiglobus sp. | reverse complement strand
GCACTCCGGGCAGCGGATTTCAAACGGCATGGCCGACCTTTGGCAACGGGGGGGAGGCGCGCGGCGCACGACGGTATGTCGCCGATCTTACCGCTTCGCGTCCCGTCGGGGCAAGTGGCAAGCTACCGAATCGCCCCAGGCGGGGTGTGGCCCGCGCCGCCGGGGCGTGGTATCATAACGCTCCGCCACGCCCTCCCCTCGGAGTCGCCCCCCATGCGTCTCGCCCTCGCCGCGCTCCTCGCCGCCGGCCTCACGACCGCCGCGTCCGCCCAGAGTCACATCGCCCCGACGGAGGCCAAGACCCCGGCCCAGGAGCTGCGCACGTTCAAGGTGCCGGAGGGCTTCGAGGTCCAGCTCGTCGCCGCGGAGCCGGAGATCGCCAAGCCGATCCAGATCGCCTTTGACGCCAGGGGCCGGCTGTGGGCCACGACCTCGCGGCACTACCCATTCGCCGCCGCGCCGGGCGAAAAACACACCGACAAGCTGTTCGTGCTGAGCGACTTCGGCCCCGACGGCCACGCCAAAAGCGTGGTCACCTTCGCCGACGACCTGAACATCCCGCTGGGGGTGCTGCCGCTGCCGGACGGCAAGTCGTGCATCCTCTCGGAAGTCGGCCAGATCGTCAAGTTGACCGACACCGACGGCGACGGCAAGGCCGACCAGCGCGAAGTACTCCTGAGCGGCTTCGGCACCAAGGACACGCACGGCATGATGAACTCGTTCTTGCTGCGGCCCGACGGCTGGGTCTACGCCTGCCACGGCTTCTCGAACGAGAGCAAAGTCGTCGGCACCGACGGCAGCACCATCACGATGGTCTCGGGCAACACCTTCCGCTTCCGCCCGGACGGTACGAAGGTCCAGCACTGGACGCGCGGCCAGGTCAACCCGTTCGGCCTGGCGTTCGACCCCTGGGGCAACCTGTACACGGCCGACTGCCACAGCAAGCCGATCACGCAACTGATCCCCGGCAGCTACTACTCAAGCTTCGGCAAGCCGGACGACGGCCTCGGCTTCGGCCCGCACGTCACCCGGCACGACCACGGCAGTACGGCCCTGTGCGGCCTCGTCTGGTACGAGGGCGGCAACTTCCCCGCGCGATTCCAGGGGGCGATGTTCTTGGGCAACGTCGTGACTAACCGTATCAACGCCGACCACATCGTCTGGAAGGGTTCGACGCCCGTCGCCGAGGAACTGCCCGACCTCGTGACTTCGAGCGACCCGTGGTTCCGGCCGACGGACTTGAAGGTCGGCCCGGACGGCGCGGTCTACTTCGCCGACTTCTACAACCGCATCATCGGCCACTACGAGGTCGATCTGAAGCACCCGCTGCGCGACAAGGACCGCGGCCGTATCTGGCGCGTCGTCTCGACCGGCAAGCCGGTCGCCACGCCGAACGCGAACCCGTTCGCCGCCGAGGCGACCGCGCTGCGCAACGACGCCGACGGCCCCGCGAAGGCGTTGAAGTTGCTGACGCACGACAGCCCGCACCTGCGCCGCGCGGCGGTCGAAGTCGTCGCCCTAAACCCCACGCCGGCGGCCCTCGGCGACCTGCTCGCCGTGGTCGCGGCCTGCCCCCCGGACGACACGCACCTGCTGCACGCCGCCCGCATCGCCTTGCGCAACTGCCTGGCGTCGCCTGGCGGCTGGGCGGCCGCGTCGGCGCACCTCGACGCCCCCGGCGGCGGGGCGCTGGCCGACGTGGCGGCTGGGGTCGCCACCCGCGAGGCGGCGAACTTCCTGGCGGCGCAGGTGAAGGCCGGCCGCGCCGACCCGCGCTTCTGCGAGAAGGTCGGCCGCTACGGCGACGACGCCACGGCCGGGACCGTCGTCGAGGCGGTCTTAAGCCAGCCGAAGCCGGTGGCGGCGCTCAAGGCCCTCGCGCAAGGCTTGCAGGCCCGCGGCGGCGCGATGCCGAAGGCGTCGCTGGCCCGCATCGTGACGACCTGCGAGGCCGGCCTGGGGGCCGACAACGCACAGGCCGAGCAATCGACCGAACTCGCCGCGAACCTCAAGCTCGCCGGCACCTTCGCCGCGCTGGTGAAGTTGACGACCCAGGCAAGCCGCCCCGAGCCGCTGCGGGCGGCGGCGTTCCAGGCGCTGCTGACCATCGACGCGGCCAAGGCGACGCCGGTCCTCGCGGCGACCCTCGCCGACGCCGCGGCGACGCCGAGTCTGCGCGTCCACCTGGCGAGCCTGCTGACCGGGGCCAACAGCCCGGCGACCCGCGAGCCGGTCCTGAAGGCGCTGCAAACGGCCCCGGCACAACTCGCCGCCGGCATCGCCGAGTGCCTGGCCCGCTCGCCGCAAGGGGCCGACGCGCTGCTGACTGCGATGAAGGCCGGTAAGGCGTCGCCGCGGCTGCTGCAAGAGCGGGCCGTCGCCGCGAAGTTGAACGACCTCGACGGCGGCAAATTCAAGCCGCGCGTCGCCGAGTTGACGCAGGGCTTACCGTCGGCCGACGCCAAGACGGCGCAACTGATGCGCGAGCGGCAAGCCGGCTACCTCGCCGCGAAGCCGTCGATCGACAAGGGCAAGGCGGTGTTCACGACCCACTGCGCGAGCTGCCACCAACTCGGTGGCGTCGGGGCGAAGGTCGGCCCGCAACTCGAGGGCATCGGCAACCGCGGCCTCGACCGGCTGCTCGAAGACACCCTCGACCCCAGCCGCAACGTCGATGCCGAGTTCCGCACGACGGTCATGAACCTCGCCGACGGCCGCGTCCTGTCGGGGCTGTTGCTACGGCAAGAGGGCGAGACGCTCGTCATGGCCGACAACCTCGGCAAGGACGTGCGCATTAGTACCGCCGACATCGAGAAGCGCGGCACGTCGCTGCTCTCGCCGATGCCGGCGAACTTCGACACGGCGCTGAAGCCCGACGAGTACTACGACTTGCTGGCGTACCTGCTGGAGCAGCGGGCGAAGTAGGCAGGCTCGGGCGGTGCGTCGGCCGCTAAATCCTGGCCGCAGGAGTGCGACCCGATTCGGAGGAGTGACACCGGCCCCGGCCCTGACGGGTATCGCTCCAGGCCAGGCCTAGCGTTCGTTCACCACTCCTCCGTTACCGGGAGACGAAATGGTCAGGATCATCACACTCGTGGTCTTTGTCACGGTGCTGGGGGTCGGTTCGTCGGCGTGGGCCGACGAGGCCGAGGACAAGGCCGTCGCGTTCGCGGAAAAGCTCGGCGGCAAAGTCACCCGCGGTGACAGCGTCGCCGGCAAGCCGGTCGTGATGGTCAGCCTCAGCGGCTCGAACGTGACGGACGGCGAGTTGAAGCAACTCTTGGACATCAATGGCCTCACCGTGCTCAACCTAAGCAACACGTGGGTGACGGACGCGGGGATGAAGGAACTGGCGGCCTTCAAGAACCTGACCACCCTGATCCTGAACCAGAAGCAGATCACGAACGCTACGCTCAAGGAGTTGGGCGAGAACAAACTCCTCCACCTGCTGTCGTCGCCTGGGACAGCACGTGGAGCATGTTGTGCTCCCGCAACGCCTTCAATACGGCGTCCGTCACCTGATCGCTGTGGGTGGTGAGGGTCTCGAGGTTTTTGAGGCGTGCCAGTGCCTTCAAGCCCTCGCCCGTCACCTTCGTGTTGAACAGGCTGAGTGAGGTAACGGCGTCCTCTGTTAAGGGCCGCTTGCCGCCCGCGGTGGTCGCCTGGG
>JANXTD010000426.1 GCA_025352585.1 Fimbriiglobus sp. | reverse complement strand
GTAAAGGCGAACCGGAAGCGTCAGCGTCCGGTGTGTGCGTTTTGAACGCGCGCGAGACTCCGGGCGCTGACGCTTCCGGTTCGCCATTTCAGACTTGCGGCAACGGCACCCGCCGCTTCGACTCCGGCGTCACTACCGCCGGCGCGGAGCACTTGCCGCAGCCGCTCCCGCAGCCGCCTTGCAGCGACCGCCAGAACGCGCGGCCGACGTACGCGGTCGCCAGCAGCACAAGCCCCACGGTGATGAGCGTTTGCATCGCATTAGCCCCCGAGTGCGTCGGTCAGGACGCGGCCGAGTTGAAAAGTCACGAAGCCGCCGAGGTACGCCAGCAGCGTCATGTACGTGAACGTGAAGACCGGCCACGACCAGGACCGGGTCTCCCGGCGGATCACCGCGAGCGTCGAGCCGCACTGGCAGCACAGCGCGAAGAACACCATCACCGACAGCGCGACGCTGACGCCGTACTTGCCTCGAATGGGGTCGTCGGCCCACTCCTTGCGCAGCGTCGCCTTCAGGCCCGCCGCCTTCTCGTCGTCGGGGTTATCGACCTCCTTGGCATCGACCTCGCCCACGCCGTAGAGGATGCCAAAAGTGCCGACCATGACCTCGCGGGCCGGGAAGCTCGCCAGGGCCGCGACGCCGATCTTCCAGTCCCACCCCAGCGGCGCGAACGCCGGCTCCAGCCCCCGGCCGACGCGGCCGAGGTAGCTGTTCCGCTTCCACTCACCCTGCAACTGCGCCGCCTCGGCCTTGGCACCCTCGGGCGCGTCGTCGGCTTCGAGCGTCTCGATGCGGTCGGGGTAGCTGACGCCAGCGGCGTCGTGGTGGGGGAAGTAGAGCGACGCCCAGATCAGCGCCATCGACGCCAGGATGATCGTGCCGGCCCGCTTCACGAACGCCGACCCCGCGTCGTAGACCCGAAACAGCACCGTCTTCAGTGTGGGCACCTTGTACGCCGGCAACTCCATGACGAACAGCGGCGTCTCGCCCCGCAACAGCGTGCGCTTCAGCAACAGGGCCACGAGCGGGGCGACGAGGAAGCCGATCAGGTACATACCGAAGAGCGTCACGCCGGGCAGCCACCAGGCGTACCCGTCGCGCAGGAACGAGCCGATGAACAGCGCGTAAACCGGCAGCCGGGCGCTGCAACTCATCAGCGGGGCGACGACGATCGTGGCCAGGCGGTCGCGGCGGTTCTCGATGACGCGCGTCGAGAGGATCGCCGGGACCGCGCAGGCCACCGACGACAGCAGCGGGATGAACGACTTGCCGTTGAGGCCGCAGCGGCTCATGACCTTGTCCATCAAAAACGCCGCGCGGGCCATGTAGCCGCAGTCTTCGAGCACGGCGATGAACGCGAACAGGATCAGGATTTGCGGCAGGAACACCAGCACGCTGCCGACGCCCTTGATCACCCCGTCGATCAGCAGCGAGCGCAACGGCCCCGCCGCCATGTGCGAGCCGAGCAGGTCGCCGACCCAGCCGCGGCCGCTGTCGATGGCGTCCATGAACGGCTTCGCCCACACGAAAATCGACTGGAACACGAGGAACATCACCACCAGAAACGCCAGCGTGCCCCAGACTTTGTGCGTCAGGACGCGGTCGATGCGGTCGGTACGCGTCGTCAGCCGCGTCGCCGGCTTGGTCACGGCCCCGGCGGTGGCGAGGCGAATCCAGCCGTAGCGCGTGCGGGCCTCGACGCCCGACACGGCGCACCCCGCCGCGGCGAGCCGTTGCCGGGCCGCAGTCAACTCGGCCGGCAGGGTCGCCGCGAGGGTCTGCGTCAGCCAGGTCTCGATGTGCCCGCCCACGTCGAAGAGCAGCCGCTGCACGAGGAAGCGCGGCACGAGCGGGTAAGCCGCGACCAACGCGTCGAGTTCGCCGGTGACCGCGTCGGGGAACTTCGGCGGCACCGGCACCAGGCCGCCGTGGCACAGCGCCGCCCGCAACGCGTCCATGCCGACGCCGCGGCTCGCCAGCACCGGCACGACCGGCACGCCCAGCGCCGCCGCGAGCTTGGCGGCGTCGAGGGCGATCCCTTGCGCCGCGGCGGTATCGGTCATCGTCACGGCGACGACCATCGGCAGGCCGAGTTCCATCAACTGCGTCGTGAGGTACAGGTGGCGATCGACGTTCGAGGCGTCGATCACCGCGAGGATCAAGTCCGGCGCGGCTTCTTCCGCGCGGCGGCCGAGCAGCAGATCGACGGCGACCATCTCGTCGGGACTGCGCGGGGCGAGGCTATACGTGCCCGGCAGGTCGATCAACGTGAAGTCGATGCCGTGATACGTGAAGCGGCCCTTCTTCATCTCGACGGTCACGCCGGGGTAGTTGCCGACGTGCTGGCGCAGCCCGGATAGAGCATTAAATAAGGTCGATTTCCCCGCGTTGGGGTTCCCGACCAGGGCGACTCGGAGGTGCGCAGAAGGCATGGCGGCTCGTTCGGGGGGAGTTACAGCGGCTCGACCGTGACGGTCGCGGCTTCCTGCTGGCGGAGGGTCAGGCGGGTGTTGCCGAGGTGGACTTCGATGGGGTCGCCGAGCGGGGCGAGGGCCACAACCGTCAGCGTCTCGCCCTCGAACATCCCGAGTTCGGCGAGCCGCTGGATCAGCGACGGCGTGCCACTCAGGGAGACGACGCGGGCCGACTCGCCGGGCCGCAGTTCGTTGAGGGTGGCCACGGCTACGACACGGGGCGGACGAGGATTTGGCAGGCGTCGCCGCCGCGCAGGCAGAGCTTGCAGTCGGCGACTTCGAGCAAACAGGGCGAGCCGGGTTGCAGGACTTTGAGCCGGCAGCCGGCGCGCAGGCCGAGTTCGGCCAGGCGGCCGACCCAACCGGGGTCGCCGGAAATCTCCGCGACTTCGGCGACCTCACCGGAGCGCATCATGTCCAACGGGAAGAGCATCGACGCACCGGAGCGAGTAGCAGGCGGGCTTATTGAGACATCGTCTCACAACACTTTAGTCGAGGCGACGCCCGGCGTCAAGCAGTTTCTTCGAGGCTGGCCAGCAAGCGTTCGACGATTTTCTCGTCGGTCTTGGGGTTGAAGAAGACTGCCTTCCACGCCGGCAAGTCGTGGCCGTGCGGCCGGTAGCCGACGCTCGTGGTGAGGCTGAGCCGCGCGTCAATCGCCGGGTCCATCGCCCGCTCGCGCTTGCCGAAGAGCCGGCGGACCTCGGCGAAGGTGCGCGCCGCGTCCTCGGGCGACAGCGTGCCGGCCTCGAGGGCGGCGAAGATCGCCTTGGCGTCGCGCCCCTTGGGCAGCACCCAGAAGCAGACGTTGGCCCCCACCGCGTCGCGGTTGAGCACCTGGCAGTACGGCAGTTCGTCGAGCCGGTCCTTGAGCAGTTGCGCCAACTCCAGCGACCGGGCGACGAGCATCTGCCAGCCTTGCAGGCCGATGCCGTTGAGCGACGCCATGACCGTGTACGGCCCCAGCCCCGGCCGCGAGGTCTCGAGCGTGAACATCGCCGGGTCGCGCCGCACGTCGGCGTCGGAGAAGTACGGCGTGTCGCTCACGGAGCGGGCGAGGTACTGCAAGTCGTCCTTGCGGTTCACGATGAACGCCGAACTCGGGTAGTGCCCCCGGCCCATCTTGTGGAAGTCGATGGTGACGCTATCGGCGTGCCGCAGCCCGGTGCAAAGCCGCTTGACACGCTCGACCAGCGGCAGCACCAGCGGCGACAGTTCGAGCGGGTTCTTCGCCGTGTCGTAGTCGCTCAAGAAGCAGAGCGCCCACCCCACGGCGGCGTCGGCGTGCAGTTGCGGCACCGGCACCCCGTAGTGCGACGCGCGGTCGTCGAGGATGGCGCGGATGCCGGCGAGGTCGTCGCAGCCGAAGGCGTCGGTGGTGCCGAAGGTCGCCGTGACGCAGGCGACTTTGACCCCCTGCGCGTACAACTCGTCGAGCTTGGCTTCGAGCAGGTCGAGCCGCATGGCGAGCTTGGCGTCGGTCGGGATGGTGTGCAGGTTCTCGGTCCCGAGTCCCAGCCAGCCGGCGACGGTGAGGTTGCAGTAGTGCCCCGCCTCCGAGGCGATAATCGCGACCTTCTCCCCGCGCAGGCCGTGAATCATCGCCCCCGGCAGCACCTTCTCGATGCCGATCTTGCCGCCGTAGAGGTTCGAGATCGTCCCGCCGATCGTGAACGTGCCCCACGGCTCGACGGTATGATAGAAAATCAGGTTCGCCAGCGCCGTGATCGCCTTCACCTCCAACTCGTTGGAGCGCTGGCTGTAGGTGTCGGTGCAGAGGTTGGGGTTCTTCAAGAGGCACGCCATCGCGCCGACCAAGGAGGCGTAGTTGGCGGGGCCGCGGACGTTCTCGAGGTGCAGCGGGCTGGACCAGCCGTCGGTGCCCCAGAAGTACGGGAACACAGCGTCGCGGGCGTCCTTGAGGTTGCCCGGCAGCGCGTGGATCTCGGGGTTGGCCTGGCGCTCTCGTAGTTTTGGGACATCTGGTGCCCCGGCGGCAGCGACTCCTCGGCGACCATCGCGGCGAGGAATTCGCGGAAGATGTCGGTGACGGCCTTGGGGTCGCACTCGAAGAAGGTCTTGACGAAGGCGTCGTACCGCGCGCGGTCCATGCGTGTCACTCGTGCCGGGGAGGGGAGCGGGAATTATAGCGGCCCCGCCGTCCGGCCCGCATGCTTACGGAAACGGCGCAAACTCGACTGGAAAACTCCCGCCGACCCGGTAGAGTATGAGGTAGTGGAGCCGACCGCGGCGACACGGTGACGGGCTGTAGCTCAGCTTGGTAGAGCGCCTGGTTCGGGACCAGGAGGTCGCAGGTTCGAATCCTGTCAGCCCGACTCGAAAAAATCCCCCCCAATGCCGCGACGACAAAGCCTGTCGCTCCGCGGATGGCTGGTTCCGGTGTCCACCCCAAACTCAACTCCCTGCTCGTAGCGATGTCAGCCTCGGGGCCTCGGGTCAACTGCGTCGCCCTGCTCGGTTGAGGATCTGGCTTGTCGCCCGCCGACCCGCAGGGTAAACTGCGAATCATGGGCAAGCCGTCGAGACTCCACAAGACTTGGCTGCTCTGGCTGACGATGTTCGCCAGTGTCGTCGGCGTGTTGCCTCAACTCACTTGCGTCTGCCCGGACGGCAACCTCAAGCCGATCAGCGTCTTGTCTTTCGCCTTTCCGTCGGACTGCTGCTGTCAGCGTCGGGGTGCCCAGCCGCTGACCGACGGCGGGATCTCTACCGCATCCAGTCCATCGAAGTCCCCGGCCCACGCCAATTCCTGCTGTCACCAAGCCAATCCGCCCGAGCCAACTTCGGGCGATGTCGAGTTGACACCCTCGACGGGTTGCAAGAAAGAACTGAACGCGCGTGTCGGCGTGCTCACGCCGTCCGAAGACCCCGTGGATCGGTTGGCAGTCGAGTTCGCTTCCCTGTGCGACTTTTCGCCGCGCTCGATTCGTCATGACATTTGCGGGAACCCCGACTTCGACGGGTCGCGTTACCGTGTCGATCCCTGTCCGCCCGCCGACCTCGTCATTTCGCTCTGTCGCCTGGTCGTCTAGCTGGACGCCCGTCGCCGGCCGTGAATCCCGTCCCGAAAACTCGTCGTGACTTCTCGACCCGGTCGCGTCCAACGCGGTCAGGCGTTCGACTCGGATCCCAGCGTGTACCGCGTCATGCGGTGCGAGGAGGCGGAGCGTGTCTGACATCGGTGCCACCCCCCAGGGCGCGACGCGACCGAATCGCGTCAAGACGGTCCTACTCGTCGCGCTCGCGCGGCTGCGCTTCGTCGCCGTCCTCGGGGCGATCGGGTTCGTCATCGTCCGCTGGGACGACCTCCTCGCGCACTACGACAAGTGGGCGAGGCCCGCGGGGGCCGAGGTCGCCGCCGACGCCGGCCACGAGTTCTTCTGCCCGATGCACCCGGCCGTGGTCCGGGCGGACGCCAAGGACAAGTGCCCGATCTGCTTCATGCCGCTCTCGAAGCGCAAGAAGGGGGACGCGACCGACGAGGCGTTGCCCGCCGGCGTCACGGCGCGGGTGCAACTCTCCCCGTACCGGGTCGTGCTGGCCGGCGTGCGGACAGTGCCCGTCGGCTACGTGCCCCTGGTCAAGGAGATCGCCACCGTCGGCACCGTCGAGTTCGACGAGCGCGGGTTGAAGACCGTCTCGGCCCGCGTCAAGGGCCGCATCGACACGCTCGTCGTCAACCAGACCGGGCAGACGGTCCGCAAGGGCGACCCGCTCGCGCTGCTGTACAGCCCCGACCTGGTGGTCACCGTCCAGAACCTGCTCGACGCCCGCAAGTCGGGGAACGGCGAACTCGAGCGCAGTGCCCGCGACCGGCTCACGCTGTGGGGCATCGACGACGCCCAACTCGACGGCGTGGTGAAGGCCGGCAAGCCGATCACCCAACTCACGATCCGCTCGCCGATCGACGGGCACGTCCTGCGCAAGTACCCGCGCGAGGGTCAGTACGTCGAGGAGGGCGGGCCGCTGTTCGACGTGGCCGACCTGTCCACCGTCTGGGTGCAGGCGCAACTCTACGAGGACGACCTGGCCTTCCTGCCGGCCGGCGGGCACGACTCGAAGACCGGCCTGCCGGCCCGCAAGCTCCCCGTCGCGGCGACCACGCGGGCGTTCCCCGGCCGGACCTTCGAGGGCGCGCTGTCGTTCCTGTTCCCGCACGTCGATCCCGACTCGCGCACGCTGACGGTGCGCTTCGAGCTGGCCAACCCCGACCACGAACTCCGGCCGGGGCTGTCGGCCTCGGTCACGCTGAAGCTCGCGGGCGACCTGCTCGCCGGGACGCCGGCCGGGGCGCGGCTCCGGACCAAAGCCGGCGGCGTCCTGGCCGT
>JANXTD010000354.1 GCA_025352585.1 Fimbriiglobus sp. | reverse complement strand
AGTATCCTCGACGTGCCGCAGACGCTGGAGTTGTTGGAGACGTTCGGCGTGCCGGTGCTGGGCTACCGCACCGACGAGTTCCCGGCGTTCTACGTCGGCGGCGGCGGCGGCCCGGTGTCGTGCCGCGTCGAGAGTGCCCGCGAGGCGGCCGACATCTTCGCCGCGCACCTGCGCCTCGGCGGCCGCGGCGCACTGCTCGCGCAGCGGCTCGACGACGACGTGGCGGTCCCGCCGGAGGTCTTCAACACGGCGATGCGTCAGGCCCAAACCGAGGCGCGATCGCAGGGCGTCATCGGCCCGAAGCTAACGCCGTACATGCTGTCGCGTCTCGCCGAGTTGACTGTCGGCCAGACGCTGATGGCGAACCAGGCGCTGATCGTGGCGAACGCGCGACTGGCCGCGGAGACGGCAGTCTGTTTGATGCGCTGACGGCTCCGCCGTAGTCGTCTCAAATCCTATCCCGCCAGCCGCGGGCACTCCGCCGGCCGTGTTGCACGGCGACGACGAGCAAGTCCGCGTCGCGTTCGCGGTAGTAGAGGAAGTGCGGAAAACCCTTGATCGGGGCCGCCCGCACGCCGCGCCGAAACACGGCGTAAATCAGCGGGGCAGCTCGGACTTGATCGACCCGCCGACTGACGGCCGACAGGAATCCGTCGCCGAGGCCCGCGCGGAGTGACTCGTAGGTGGTGTGCGTATCCGCCACGTCGTCGGCCGCTTGGGGCAGAAAGACGACGGGGAGACTCACGACCGGCCCCGGACGCGCGCGACGACTTGCTCCCAACTTAGCACGTTCGTCGGGTCGGCGTCGTACGCGTCGAGCCGGGCGTCCAACTCGGCCGCGAGTTCCTCGGACGGCTCCGGTCGCACGCCGTGACCGATCGCGTCGTCCCAAAGCCGGACGGCGAACGCGAGCCGGTCCTCCGCGGGCCACGACTTCACGGCGTCCCAAGCGACGATCGGGTCCACGGTTTCTCCCCAACTGAGTTCGCGAGCGGTCAGTGTACCACGGCCGACGCCGTGGCGAAAGCGGGTGCCCCGCGGTTACGGCAACGCCGCCCGCCCGCGCTTAATCGACGCGGTACTGCCACAGCTTGCAGTTCAGGCTGCCGTTGAAGAAGGGGTGGTTGCTGCGCACGGGGCGGCGCACCTTGCGCGTGTGCGGGTTATTAACCGTGAAGATCGCCAGGTCCCAGCCCGCCCACTGGTTCGCCGTCACGTCGCCGATCGTCGCGTACAACTCGTCGAGTTCGGCCTCCTCGCCGATCCGCTCGCCGTAGGGCGGGTTGCAGATCAGTTGGCCCAGGGTCGCCGTCGGCGGGCGGGACTGGCGGATGTCGCACTTCTCGAAGCGCAAGAGGTGCCCCAAGCCGGCGAGCTTGGCGTTCTCGTGGGCGAAGTAGATCGCGTCGTCGCGCACGTCGGAGCCGCCGATGGGCTGCTCGAGAGTCGTGCGCATCCGCCGGCGGGCGTCCTCGCGCAGCGACGCCCAGTGGCCCTTGTCGAAGTCCATCCAACCGTAGAAGGCGAACCACTTGCGCGTCAGCCCCGGCGGCCGGTGCAGCGCGATCATCGCCGCCTCGATGGCGAACGTCCCCGAGCCGCACAGCGGGTCCCACAGCGGCCGCGTGCCGTCGTAGCCGACTTGCAGCAACAGCCCCGCCGCTAACGCCTCGTTCAAGGGGGCGCGGGTCGAGATGGGGCGGTAGCCACGCTTGTGCAGCGAGTCCCACGAACTGTCGAGGCTCAGGATCGCGTGGTCGTGGCTGACGTGCAGGTTCAGGCCCATGCCGGGGAACTCGGTATCGACGCTCGGCCGCCGGCCGTACTTGTCGCGGAACTGGTCGCAGATGCCGTCCTTGACCCGCCGCGCGGCGTACTGCGAGTGCGTGATCCCCGAGTTCTTGACGTTGCAATCGACGGCGATCGTGTGGTCGGGCGTGAGGTGCTCGTCCCAATCAATGGTCCGCACGGCGTCGTACAGTTCGTCGGGGTTGCGGACGACTCCCTCGAACACCGGGCGCAGGACACGCACCGCCGTGCGAAGGTA